>CAYJID010000100.1:0-7581 GCA_964370135.1 uncultured Akkermansia sp.
AACTCTAAAATCATCTCAAAATCTTACCTCGCGAGAAATTAGAAGCCCCCTTAACAAATAGATCCCCCCCCCCTAGTTTCTTACTATGTACACCCTCTTATTGTTATTCTTCCTCGTTCTTATCTTGCTTCCTCTACGTGGAGTACAGGCTTGGGTGGGGTTTTCACATGCGTCGACGCAGTACCTGAAGCTAATCCTCACTCTCGCCATTCTGTGGCATCACCTGCCGCCACTCGGTGAGCCACTCGTGGATCACCTCGGAGGGGTGGCGGGGCGTTATGGTGTCTCTGCCTTCTTTTTCCTATCAGGCTTTGGGCTAATGGCAGGTCTGCGAGGGCAGGGGCGTGAGGCATATTTCAGGAGTTTCTTTCGGAGGCGCTTATCAAAGCTGCTCGTTCCTCTTATTCTTGCTTTCGGGTGTTACGCAATATTTCGCTGGGAACATCTCGGCTGGGACTATTTTTTGAGTAATTGGGAGCATGGACATAATTTTGTTTCTTTTTCCTATTTTGTCGAGGAGCTATGCACACTCTATATCCTCTTTTATCTTATTTTTCGATTTTTTTCTCAGCGCATTGGCTTGCTTCTCGCATGGTGCTCCTCAGCACTCCTCATGTACATCTATGCCTCGCTCAACTATCACGAGCACTGGTGGATCTCCACACTCGCCTTTCCTTCGGGGGTGACGCTGGCGTCACTCCCACTGCACGCCAAAGCGAGAGGCTATGTTGCTCTCGCGGCAGCGATGCTAGTCGCGTGCTACCTCGCTGCCCGTTTGAGCATCTCCTCTGACTACGCCCCCGTTATTTATGCACTATTCATGACCCCTCTCGTTAGTGTCTTGTGCTATCTGATCTTGCCATTCATCAAGACGAACATAACACGTCCCAGCTCATGGATTGTGAACGCGTCTTATGAAATCTACCTCTTGCAGGGATTGCTTATCTCGCTTGTCGTCAGTAGCTATGGACGCGAGGGAGCAAGCCTGTGGTTGATCTTCCTGATCCTCTTGCCCGTGAGCTATATGATCTACCTCATTGGCAGAATGATCAACAGAAAGCTCGGTTAGAGGTGGGGGGCAAAAAGAGCAGAATAGAGCACTTTGCCCGATTCTGAGCGTGGGATTTGATCTACGTGCTTAATCTGGTACTGCTGGCGCGAGAGCTTCCATTTGTTTTTGATGAGCTTTTTGAGCTCAGTATGGGTGCCGCTGACTGTTACCAGTATGAGGAGCAGCTCATCTCTCCCTCCACAATAGGCCTCGATGCCTTGCTGTCGCAGGTAGCTTTCAATCTCGTCTAGGCCAAAGCGGTTGCCCGCTATTTTTACGAATCGGTTCAGCCGTCCTGTAATGTAGAAAAATCCATCCTGATCACTGCGCGCGAGGTCTCCCGTATGCAGTACCCCTCCACGCTCATCGCCCAAGGCGAAATCGGCGCGCTCGTGAGCGTAGCCCATGCTGACATTGTCTCCACGGTAGATGAGCTCACCCGCGGAATTGGGCTCCTGTGTGAGCTCGCCATCATCCCCCTTGAGGAGGAATGCGCCTCCGGGGATAGCGATGCCGATGGAGCTAGGGCGTGCGAGGGTTTCTTCATGGGGGAGGTAGCTCATGCGTGCTGTCGCCTCGGTCTGTCCGTACATGACATAAAAGCGCAGGTGACGCTCGCGCGCCCAGTGAGCGTAGGTCTCGACGAGAGTGGGGGAGAGCTTGCCGCCTGCCTGCGTCATGTAGCGTAGGCTGGGGAGGTCGAGCTGGCGAAAGTTGATCATCTCCAGCATCTCGTAGGTAAAGGGAACACCTGCCAATGAGGTAGCATAATGCTCTCGTGCAAAGCCCCAGAAATCCTTCGATATCAGAGAGTCCTCGGTGAGAAGTAGGCAGGCCTTTGCCTGCAAGTGGCTATTGATGACGGAGAGACCGTAGGAATAGCACATGGGGAGGTTCGTCAGCGGTCGCTCATCTTCTGAGAGATGGAGATAGCTTGCGATGCTCTGAGCATTGGCTCGCAGATTCTTCCCGCTGAGGCGCACGAGCTTGGGTGAGCCTGTCGAGCCTGATGTCGAGAGCAGGACGCGCAGATCGGGATGCATCGCTGCACGCGAGCTGCGCTGGCAGTCATCCAAACGATATCCGTCACCTGGTGTAGTAGGTCTGTAGATCGAGTCGGGTTGATAGAGCTCGCAGAGCGCATCAAGCGACTCCTGATCCATCGTGTGACTCAGCAGCAGGCAGGCATGCTTGTGTCGCAGGCAGCCGAGATAGGCCGCCAAGCTCTCTAGATTGTTCCCCGCTAAAATGAAAATAAAAGCCGCCGCCCCGTCGGATGAGATCAACTGCTTTGCAAAATCGTCAGCATGACGATAGAGCTCCTCATAGCTGATCATCTCACCCGTCGCGCATACATCGCAGGCAGGCAGCCACAGCTCCTCTGTGTGCTCCCAAAAGGCGGTACTCATATTAAAAAGGGGATGGCGTTTATTTGCTATTCTCCGATGAGGGAATAGATATCTTGGAACGTCTCGATGCTGTTGAATGCCTGCACGTCTAGGCTCAGAGCATAGTCATTGCGCAGTACCGTCAGTAGTGAGAGAAAGCTCATGGAGTCCCATTGCTCCAGCTGCTTGAATCGTGTTTCTAATGTGAGATCCACGTCATCCCATTCCATCGCGTCGGCTAAGTTGTCCAAAAAGTCTACAGAGTCAGGCTTCATATGCTGTGATGCTAGCAAAAGTGGGTCAAAAAGTCAATGGTTTGTTTGAGTCGCACGCTTCTTGCCAGGACCGCCTAAGATCTTAGGCAGAGGTTTGAAGCTCGCGGGGTTACCACTAGCAATATGTCCCGCTGGGATATCGCAGCTCACCACACTGCCTGCCGATATGACGCACTGATCTCCTATCGTCACACCACTCAGGATCGTGCAGCGCGCGCCGATAAAGCAGCGCTCACCGATGCGGATAGGGCGTCCCGTGCGTTTGCTACGACCACTCCAGCCCACGGTGGGATCATAATCATGTCCCTCCGAGTCATAGAGCAGCGTGTCTGGGCCTATGATGGTATAGGCTCCGATACGAATCTCATTGCAGCAGACCACGCGACAGCCACTGATGCCGACATGGTGGGCTAGCTCTATCGTCGCGCCGCTAGAGAGCGTTTCTAGATGAACGGAGTCGCGGAGGAGTGGGTTGAATCGCTTTGTGGAACAAAGAGTTACCTGGTCTCCTAGCTGAAGTCGTGAGCCCTTTTTGAGACGTAGGTGCGGGAGCCCTAGGATATGGCACCCCAAGCCCAGCTGCACCTGAGAGTTGAGACGTAGAGGCAGTGCGCTCAGGTCTTCGAAAAGGCGAAATAAGCGAGATTTAATGCGTGCAATCATCGTGAGATAGGTGTTTGAAATGAGCTCTCCAAGGCCTTGTTGTAGCATGCGAATGTCTCCTCCGCGCAGCGGCGCCAGGAGAACTGCTGGATGCGGGCGCGTCCGCGCGCCAGATAGTCCGCGCGCTGGCTCTCATCGTAGCAGAGCCGCTCGAGCTTCTGGGTGATGTCGCTGACATCCGTGGGGTCAAAGAAGAGCGCTGCATCTCCTGCGACCTCGGGGAAGCAGCTTGCGTGTGCGCAGAGTACTGGTGCCCCACACTCGTAGGCTTCGAGAATGGGTAGGCCAAATCCCTCATATTCCGACGGATAGATAAAGCAGCGCGCGCGATGGTACATGACCGCGAGCTCGTCGTCGCTCACCCACATCTGCTTGACACGCGAGGAGATCCCGAGAGAGTCCATGAGTGCGCTCTCATCGGGGCGGAAGGCACCCCCGCCTGCGCAGACGAGGTGGAGCTGGGCGTCTTTTTCCATCAGTGGAGCGATGGCTTGGAGCGTGCGAGCAAAGTTTTTGTACCCTTGACGAGCACCGACGAAAAAGACGTATCGCTCTGGCAGCTCAAGCTGCATCTGCTCATGCTGGGGAGGCAGCTTGAGAGAGTTGCCATGATGGATGACATCAATCTTGTCAGGATCTGTCCCATGGAGTCGTACGAGATCGTCTTTTGTCTGTTGAGAGATGGCGATCACGCGTGTGGCACGCTCGACCATGATTTTCTTGCGCTGAGCGGAGGGATCATGTGCGGGAAAGCTCTCGGGGCGCAGCTCGTGGGTCATATCATGCACCGTGACCACGAGTGGCTTGCCATGTAGATGGTCTAGAATCTCCAGCGAGTTCATATGCGTCGGGTGCACAAGGTCGAACTCGATCTCATCCATGGCGCGTGCTCCTTCCCAGCGACGGATAAAGCGTAGAAAATGGTCTGCCCTGGGCGTCCTTTGCCCCAGCTTGTAAAAGGCCTTGATGTGCCATGGGAGCTTGGGGGTTTCAGCGGCGAGTTGTTCATAATAATCCGCGCGGAGCAGATACTCAGTCGGGGTGTCCTTGATGGGGATATGCACGTTGTGCCCCATGTCGAGGAGCTCGCGCGTGAGCTCGCATACATAGCGAGCGACACCACTGAGCCTCAGTACCCAAAAGCATCGGGGGTGCATGAAGATGGACAGAGCACGGTGCTCTTGATGCGATGTAGTCATAAAGCTGATGATAATTTAGTCTTTAACGCGGCGTACGCAGGCGAGGCAGCAGGCGAATAGGGGCATGGGGAGTGATCGCAGGTAGGAGAAAAGCCCCTTGTAGCGGAATTTTTTGCGGATGCGCAGGCGGTTGAGTATCCCCTTGCGCCAGTAGTGGCGTAGCTCGGCGCGTGTGTCCATGTCGCCATCGAGGCTGCGTAGGAAGGGCTCGCAGGCGGCGCGCTCCTCTGGGCTCTGCTGCTGGAGGTAGGCGCGGTAGGCGGTGATATCGAGCTCCATGGGCTCGAATGTGATGTTGTAGTACTTGTCGTTGAAGCGTTCGAGGCGCATGATGGCGTGGTAGCCTCGGCTATTGTCGTCGCCTCCTCGGCTCATATTCTCACTGCCCATGCGCATGAAGACATTATTTGCATGCTCGACGTAGACGCCGTAGCCGAGCAGGTTCGCCCTATTGTAGCAGCAGAGATCGTCGACATAATAACCTTGCTTGTGCAGAGGTCCGAACTGATCAAAGACGCAGCGGTGCCATGCCTTGTAGGAATAGGTGGAGGGATCGCGTCCCCGTAGTGCATCGTAGCCATCGCGTATGTTCGCGACGCGCTGGCAGGTGTGCGCTGTGCGTGAGGGCTGCTGGCTCTCAGCGAGGATGCTCTCTTCCTCCGCATCGGTGAATTGCTTGACCCCTGTGACGACATAGGTGCAGTCTGGGTGCGCTGCAATCGCCTCCCCTATGAGTGTGCAGCGATCCACGCTCGAGAGGTCATCATCATCGGCACGGATGATCCAGTCGCTGCTGACATGCTGCACGGCGTGATTGGTATTCACCGCGAGGTGTCCATTCTCAGGCGTCTGTGTGACGACGATGTGGCGATGTCCTGTGTAGTCAGCGACGCATTGCTGGATGATCTCGTAGGTGCGATCTGTCGAGCAGTCATCGCAGAAGATGTACTCGAGTTCACCCGCGTAATCCTGCGCAAAGGCACTCTCGATCGCGGCGCGTATGTATTTCTCTCGATTATGTGCAAGGAGAACGTAGGAAAGTTTGGGTAAGTGAGAGCTCATCAGAGAAAAGAGAAAAAAGCCCTGCCTCGAGATGACTGAGGCAGGGACAATGAGTGAAAAATAAGATTAGTTGCCCTGATTAACGCGGGCGAACTGCTTGAGACGCAGACCATTGAGGTGGATGAAGCCACTGGCGTCGTCCTGATTGTAGTCTTCCTCGGTGTAGTCGGCTTCCATGGTGGCCATGGCGTAGTTGTAGAGCGAGTTGGGGCTCTTGCGACCAGCATTCATGACATTGCCCTTGTAGAGCTTGAGGCGTACTTCACCATTGACGGTTTCCTGTGTCTTGGTGACGAGGGCTTGGATGGCTTCGCGCTCAGGGGCGAACCAGAAGCCATTGTACACCATCGAGGCGTAGTCAGGGATGAGCGAGTCACGTACCTTTTGCGCTTCACGGTCCATGGTGATGGTCTCGATGTCGCGGTGTGCCGCCAGCAGGATGGTGCCACCAGGGGTCTCGTAGATGCCGCGGCTCTTCATGCCGACGAAGCGGTTCTCCACGATGTCGACGCGGCCGATGCCGTGCTTGCCACCCAGTGCATTGAGCACGAGCATGACGCCCAGAGGATCGAGCAGCGTGTAGCCGTCGCGCTCACCGCAGGGGGAGACGCCGAGCTCAGCCATGAGGGGCTCGAGATTGTCGTTTTGAAGACCGATGATGTCACCTTTTTCAAAGAGGCACTGGACGTACTCAGGAGTATCGGGGGCGTCCTCGGGGGCGGTGGAGAGCAGGTACATCTCGCGGTCGGATTCTGTGGTCGCGTCGTACCATGTATCCTCGAGGATGCCTGCTTCGTAGGAGATGTGCAGGAGGTTGCGGTCCATCGAGTAGGGCTTCTTCATGCTCTGACGGATGGGGATGTTGTGCGCCTCGGCGAACTCGATCATTTCACTACGACCGGGGAATTGGTCGCGCCATTCCTTCATGCGCCATGGGGCGATGACTTCGAGCTGAGGGGCGAGCGCGTTGATGGAGAGCTCGAAGCGCACCTGGTCATTGCCCTTGCCCGTCGCGCCGTGAGCGATGGCGTGCGCTCCCTCGGCGATGGCGAGATCGACCATGGCCTTGGAGATGCAGGGGCGTGCGATGGAGGTACCCAGCAGGTAGCGGCCTTCGTAGACGGCATTCGCTTGGAACATGGGGTAGATGTAGTTGGCGGCAAAATCGGCCTTGAGATCGCCGATGATACACTTGGAAGCACCTGTTGCGAGAGCTTTTTCGACGATACCGTCGAGCTCATCACCCTGACCTACGTCGGCACAGTAAGCGATGATTTCTGCATTGTACTTTTCCTTGAGCCACACCAACAGAACCGATGTGTCAAGACCACCTGAATATGCGAGGACAATCTTCATATGAGTTAGAGGGACGTGTTTGCATGCACGTCACCTCTTTATTGTAACGCATCACAGCGCGCTTGCAAAGGAAAATATAAGTGCGTCTCGCGGCGTGGCTCGATTTTGTCTGATTGCGATGCTGCCGCACGCTGGCTCAGAGCTGCTGGCTGTCGTTCTGGTGGCTATCAGGTGCCCATCAGGTGGAGAGAATGTCCTTGATGCGCCGTGGCGGGGCTGCTATAATCTGCGCATGGATTTATCTGACTTCCGCGAGGAATATTTGAAAAATACCTTGCACCGCAAGGACATGGCTTCCACTCCGCAGGAGCAATTCGACATCTGGTTCAAGCAGGCTCTCGAATCGGGCATCGCTGAGCCCAATGCGATGAGTGTCGCGACTGCCACGACAGCGGGTCGTCCTAGCCTGCGTACGGTGCTTTTGAAGTACTACGATGCACGCGGGTATGTTTTTTTCACCAACTACACGAGCCGCAAGGCGCAGGAGATCGAGCAGAATCCTCAGGTCACGCTCATGCTGCCCTGGGTGCAGCTGGAGCGTCAGGTCATCGTCTATGGACGTGCGGAGAAGATCAGCCGCGCCGAGA
>CAYJID010000101.1:0-7575 GCA_964370135.1 uncultured Akkermansia sp.
ATGTGTGTGTATATCGTATTCAGCCCCCTGCATGTTGTGCAATTCATGCAGGGGGGTTTTCGTCACTACCTGCATTCCCGAAACACCTAACTAGATATTTCTATAAACTCCTTATTACAAGAAAATAAAGAAAATAATACATCGTTATGTGTTATGTTTTCCCGTAACGATTAATTACTTCCGTTTTCTATAATTTATTTTGACTCATTCTACAATACAAATTGTAACTTATTAAATATAAAAGATAGAGATTTTCTCGTATCTCAAGCATCGTTATGTGTCTCGGGAATGCAGGTCACTAAGAGCCCTCGATAGCCCCTCGATACACCCAAAGAAGCATCCATGTCCGAGTCCCACGCCAGCAAACTCCGAACAACATAAGAGTAGTTGCAAGTTCTTTCTCAAAAAACCATTTTAGCGCGGATTTCCTCGCACGAAAACCCAAGTACGTGAAAGATGTCCCCACAAAAACCAAACCACGACAGCACACCCCCTAAGGAATCTTTTTTTCTCGAAGACAGTCCAATGCCCCGGCTTCGCCAAGTGCCGTTCCCGCGCAAATTATTTTTTTCATTTCCCACTAAAATTATCTCTTAACGACTTGCGCGCATAAACACAATCTCTTTAATAGGTAGCAAGTTAGCTAAAACCAAGCGAGCAAATATGCTAAAGAAATTTCTGCTCTCGGCTTCCCAGCCATTCCCACTTTGTCAATGGGAACGCTTCCCACTCGGATTCGCGTGTTTCCCACCTACTATGCCCCCTTTTCGCTCGTCTTATGCGCGCCACTCGGGAAAGAATGCTGCGATTAAACACTCAATGCACACGGTCTACCTCCCTCTGAGAGATGCCATCAAGCCGCCTTCGAGTGTACCGCAGAAGAACACCTTTGGCAACTCAGCTTGATCGAACATCACATAGATCACCATTTTACCTCCTCAATCATGATTGAAAAAACTTTAAAAAACTGCGTTACATTGTTGTTCAATCTGTTATAATAATACCGTAGCATTACATAACCATGCTACTATAACCAAACCAACATTATGTCCAAACATAACCGAACCAACACAGGGCTCTTCCCCCTCGGGGAGCTGAGCATCACACCCGACGCCAACGAATACTTTCACGCCGTGGAGGTATTCGACATGCTAGCTAAGCATCTAGATGGAAGCTGGGGCGACTGTTCACCTGAAGAAGCCGCCGCCAACAATGCTGCCCTCACCGAGGCAAAGAGCATCCGCAGTGTATTCAAACACGAACATGTTACGTGCGTGATTGAAACGAATCCCGAACGATCCTTGACCCATATCTCACTGAGCCAAGAATCCTAACCCCCAAGCCAGAACTCGCACACTCGCGGCGGGTTCTGATTTCGGTCGTGGCACTCACGGCAAGATTATCTCATGCTTAACTATTGCATCTAGCTGACTTCTTGCTGTGGTTCAAGCGTTGTTTTGTGCGAGCAGAGAGCTCTGAAACCGTTTCTGAATAGCAACCTGAATAGTTGCCTATTTTTTTTGGGATGCAGAGGAGAGCAGCCTCAGCCTGATGCTCTCTGTTCATTTTTTCTCTACATCACTCGATGCGTTGTTACAGGGAGTATTTTAGATTCGATCGAATACTTCTTATTTTGGACTGTAATGATCATCATAGATAGTAGTCTGCCTACATGATAATGTATAGCGCATTGCTAGTCTGTCTCGCGGACAGACTAGCAATGATCTTTATGCTCTTGGATCACTCGCAGCTTGCTGGTATAACAAAAACTGTGTCGCAACTCGCACACGTTTTATTAACCATCATCAGTGAAATACATTTCTACATGAACGCCAAATTATCGCGTCTTTTCATTCATGGCTTTCCCAGTCTCTACGGGGGGGCTGGCACGGAGCTACATCATCAAATCCTCATCTGGCACAAGATGGGCATACAGATTCACCTCATTCCCTGCTACATGGGATATGAGCACGAGCCTCTCTATCACGAGATGCTCGCTCTGGGGGTCATCATTCACGCGCCTAATGACTGGAGCGTCTTGCAGCAGGATGATGCTATCATGGGTTTTTGCAATGGAGCTTTTCTCAGCTCGCTTGAGGAGATACGTCGCTATACAAAGCGCACGATCTTTGTCAATTGCATGACTTGGCTCTTTGATCAGGAGAAAGAGTGTATGCGAAGGGGGCTCATCTCCATGTTTCTCTATCAGAATGAGGCTGTGCTCGACTGTCATCAGCCTGCATTGCGTGCGCTCAATACTGAGGCTCACGTGGAGTTTCGTCGCTTCAAGCCTTACTTTCACAAGGAGCGCTTCCCCTTCATTGCGCGGCGCGATGAGGAGTTCTTTGGATGTGGGCGTATCTCGCGTCAGGATGCGGACAAGTTCGCGCGCAATACCTTGCATATCTACGAGTACTTTGTTGCACCTCAGTTCAAACGCGGGCTCTTTCTGGGCTTTTCTAATCAGAGTGAGCAAAAGATTGGTCCTGTCATGGATTGGATCTCGACGGCTGCGGATCACACGGTGGTGTCGCAGCAGGATTTTTATCGCCATTGCCGCATCATTCTTCAGCCGACTGATACGGCGGAGAACTGGCCGCGCATCGGTTTTGAGGCGATGGCGAGTGGGAGCGTGCTTATTGTGGACAATCGCGGGGGATGGCAGCAGCTCGTCGAGCATGGCAAGACAGGCTGGCTGTGTGATCATGAGCGTGATTTTATCTATTACGCCTCCAAGATGGCCTATGAGCCTAATATGCGTGACGACATGGCAACGGCTGCCTACCAGCGCGCTCTCCAGCTAGGTGGCGAGCAGGCGTCTCGCGACTCATGGGAGCAGATTTTTGAGGCTATCGCCAAGCTGCCTATTTGAAAATAAATTGATACGATCATCTATATAGTAATTTAACAACAACAAAACCCACCATGAATCCCACCCCCTCAGCTACCGTTTACGCTCTCTGGATAGGAGGAGAGATGCCCGTCCTAGAGCAGCTCTCCATCCATTGCTATCTCCATCAGGGAGTTGACCTGCATTTATTCACCTACCATCATGATGGCAATATCCCTGAGGGCACGACGCTGCGTGATGCTCGCGAGATCATTCCTGAGGAGTATATCTTCCAGGATAGCAGCGGGCGCTATGAGCTCTTTACAGATTGGTTTCGCTACACATTCCTCCATATGTATGGAGGGGTGTGGACTCAGCTTGATATGCTCTGCCTGAGCCCCGATTTACCCAACGCCGATCAGCCTTGGTTGGCGCAACTCCCCTTTGGCGAGATTGGTCGAGGTATTCTGAGCTTTCCTGCAGGACACAGCGTGATGCAGCATCTGAGCGCACTTTATGAAGATCCTGCCTACGAGGCTCCTTGGGATGATGCTCTTACCCGTCTGAGCAAGTCCCACCTGCGCGAGCAGTATCCCGACGTGCGTCAGCGACGCGTGCAGGCTCCATGGGGGGATACCGAGCCACAGCACCTCGCTCTCGCCCTCGACTATGAGCAGCTCTCAGACGCAGCGGCTCCAGCCTCGAGTATCTATCCACTGGAGCGCGCCCTCTGGCGGCATAGCTTTGATGGCACACTGCATCTCGACTCCACGCAGCTCGCGGGCTCGTGGGCAGTATGCCTCTGGGCAGAGCGCTACGAGCGAGAGCCCTATGCTCTGCTCGATATCCATCCTGAGAGCCTCGTTGGTACGCTACTACGCCGCCACATGCCCAAGTGCCTCGAGAGCAAGATAGACTACACGCGTCCCCTCTACAGTTCTATTCAGTCAGACTCTGATACGAACATCCTCATCGCTGTATGCAGCTGTCTCAAGGCAAAAGCACGCCGTGATGGCGTACGCGCCACGTGGATGTCAGAGCCTGTCGCGGGCATACAAAGCGTCTTTTATGTCGGCGATGGGGAGACGCTCGTGGATGAGCCGCACTGCGTTCAGCTCGCTGCCAATGATCTCTATGATTATCTCCCCGAAAAGACGCTGGCATTCTTCCAATACGCGCTGGCAAACCTGCACTTTGAGTGGCTCTTCAAGTGCGATGACGACACCTATGTGGACCTCTCACGCCTCCCTGAGCTCTGCCAGATGGGCTGTGACTACGTGGGCAACCCCTGGTTGGAGACACGCGGCTCTCCCAGCGGGGGGGCTGGCTATTTGCTCTCACGCGCACTCGTCGAGCGTCTCGTCGCGCAGCGCGCACGACTCTCCCACCGAGGGGCAGAGGACGTCCTCATCGGCGAGCTCGCCCTAGAGCTCTGTGAGCAGTCACACGCCTCCCCCCGCCTCAACTATGGCAAGCACCCATTCCCACTCGTATTCAATGACCTGATCACCGCGCATTGGCTCTCCCCTGAACAGATGGAGCGCATCCATCGGCTGCGCAAGCTGCCCCCCAGCTTCCGCCTCTGGGGAGCTCACCCTCATTGGCAAGATCAGCTCTACTTCTACCCCTGTGGCTTTTTCATCCGCGAGACGACAGGCTGCATGGGATCATGGGAGATCACCTGCAATGACCAGCTCGTGCTGCATTGGGATGGCTGGGAGGCCGAGACGCTTTCTGCATGCAAACAGGGGTATCAATCAGGAGAGTTCTGCCTCTACCACCCCACTGCTCTAGCTACACTCTCCATCTCACCTACATGGTGGAGCAACTATAAGCAGCAGATAGAATTACACCAAGGCGAGGCATGCGAAACAGCACTCATCTGCGGGCGCAAGCTCTACAACACAAACCGCAGCGAGCTCTTAGCAGACATCTTCTACCACAGCCATGATTCCATCATGCTCAAGCGATCTAACCGCATACCTGAGTTCTACACACGGGATTCAGACAATAGTCATAGATACCGGCTCTGGAAAGCACCATCGCCCGCGCAACGCCAAAAAGTAGGCATCCTCTACATCTGTACAGGGTGCTACGACATATTCTGGGAGAGCTTCTACCAAGCGGCAAAGAAGAACCTCTTTCTCAATCATGATGTCCACTACTATGTATTTACAGACAGTGCAAATGTGCAAGGAGGAGATGATGTCACCATCATCAAAAAACCCTTCTTGCGTTGGCCCTACGAGCTTCTGCATCGCTACCATACCTTTGTAGAGTATCACGCTCATTTTGCCAACTGCGATTACCTTTACTTCTTTAATGCCAACTGTCTACCTAAAAATCCAATAAACGAAGAAGTCTTCCCAGATGAGCATCAAGGGCTTGTTGCTACCTTGCACTTTGGGTTCTGCTTCTCAGCCCCCGAACACTACACCTACGAGCGCAACCCACTCTCGCGCGCCTACATCCCCATAGGGAGAGGATACGCCTATCTCGCAGGAGGATTCAACGGTGGACGCACGAGAGACTTCATGCGCATGGCTCACATTATCAAAGAAAACGTAGATGCTGATTCAGAACATGGCTTGATTGCCTGCTGGCATGATGAGAGCCACTTCAACCATTACCTCCTCGACCAGTCCCCCCTCATCGTCGCTCCGCACTACCTGCTCCCCAGTGACGATCAACCCTACACAGAAGACGTGCGCACAGCCTTCTCAGCGTACCTCAAAAACATCTGCCGTTACAAAAATAACATCATTGATCTCAACTACCTCAAACAACTCGATTAACCCTCCACCAACAACACACACACACACAATCAAGCACCATGCACTGTATCTACCTCATCAGCACCGGCGAGATCATCCAAGACGCGCGCTTCATCTTCGAGATGGGCTACAGCATCGATCTCTACCCCTCCACCCAAGACACCAGCCAGCTACTCGACACACGCTACGACGAATCCGCCACCTACATCGGACGACCCCCTGAGAGCTGCGAGCGCGCCCACGTCCGCTCCCTGCGAGCCTCCTTCATGCGCATGATCACCGACACACGCTTTGAGAGCCACGACGACAGCCTCATCTTCTGCGAGAGCGACGCGCTGCCCTGCATCCCCGCCCGAGACGTAGCCCCCCTCATCGAGCAGCTACTCGACACCCACCCCGAGGCAGACGTCATCCGACTCTACCACACCGCCCAGATCCGAGATGAAGTCAGCCAGCGCACCCTACCCGCCGACGTGCACTTCTTCCCCCTCGTTGCCGACGCACAACGCGACGCGAACACCCCCGCCGTCTGGGGCACCCGCGCACTCATCATCCCCAAACGCAGCAGAGCCAAGGTCGCACGCCTCTTTGCAGAATACCGCCTCCCCATCGACATCACCCTCGAAGCCGCCCAAGGCAAAGGTGAGCTGAGCATCCTCACCTGCTCCTCCAACCTCTTCGTCCAGCGCCGCCGCACCCAGCGCCCCTCCCCCTACAACATCGCACTACTACTCTCCTCCTACAAGAGATACACCGACCTCCAGCGACAGATCTGGTGCATCATGGACCAAGACACCCCCCACCCCTACCACCTCTTCGTCGCCGCCAAAGGCATCCCTGAGAGCCTATTTCACAGCCACCTCTACCCCCAGTTCGCCCACTTCATCGAGCAGGGCCGCCTCACCCTGCGCCACTACCCCAACAAAAACCAACTCAGCAACCTGCTCGACACCATACGCGACCTCGACATCACCCCCTACGACCTCTTTGCCAAGCTAGACGACGACGACCTCTACAGCCGCCGCTACCTCAGCTCCCTACAGAGCTACCACCAGCACCTCCCGCGCGACCTTGGCAGCTACTACTCCGGCTGCGGCTACTACCTCCAGAGTATAGAAGGCTTCCCCCGCTACATGCAAGCGGGCTACTTCTGCCATGGGCCCACCATCACCATGCCCCCACAGGTACTCCAGCACCTCCTCACCCTAGAAGCCCAATCGGGCAGCACCCCACAGCTAGGCATCACCATCGCAGGACAATACTTCTCCCACGGACACGGCTTCACCGAGGACAAGCTCATCGACCACATCAACCGCGCCGAGCACGCCTGCAACCGCGCCACCTACATCGATATGCTCGGCTACCACGACAGCTTCTGCATCTCGCAAAACGCCCCCTCCGTCATGAGAGGCAACTACCTCGCCCGCGACTTCCAACAACAAAACAGCCACATCAACACCGACCCCCACAAGCACGAAATCATCCTCGAGGCCATCCATCCCCAATGGGGAGGCCTCCTACGCCTCTTTCAAAACCAAGTCTGCCACCTCAACACCCAAAGCACAGGAGAGCTCCTCCACTACGACGGCACACAACTCACCGTCCAATGGCACCACTGGGGCAAAGAGCAATTTGTGAAACGCGACGATGGCATCTTCCAGCTAGTGCCCCCCGAAAACTTCCCCGCCCAAACGCTGTCTGATCAGCACCACACAACCCCAACCCAACAAACAACATAAACACACATGAACGATGTTCACCATACATCACCAACACCAAACCAAACACCACTGAACAACATGACAACACAAAACACACCCAATCCCACCCCCTCCTCCTCTGGCAGTTCCTCATCTTATAGCAGCTCGCTAGACCTTAGCTGGTACAATAAAAATGACCCTGAAGAAGCGCCTTCCAGCTCCTCTAGCTCCTCTAGCTCCTCTAGCTCCTCTAGCTCCTCTAGCTCCTCTA
>CAYJID010000102.1:0-7522 GCA_964370135.1 uncultured Akkermansia sp.
TCCGTCCCCGTGGCGAAGGCGGTTTCAAGCCTCGTGGCGAAGGTGGCTTCCGTCCCCGTGGTGATGGTGAATTCCGTCCCCGTGGCGAAGGCGGTTTCAAGCCTCGTGGCGAAGGTGGCTTCCGTCCACGTGGTGAAGGCGGTTTCAAGCCTCGTGGCGAAGGTGGCTTCCGTCCCCGTGGTGATGGTGAATTCCGTCCCCGTGGCGAAGGTGGCTTCCGCCCCCGCGGTGAAGGTGGCTTCCGCCCCCGCGGCGAAGGTGGCTTCCGTCCCCGTGGCGAAGGCGGCTTCAAGCCTCGCGGTGAAGGTGGCTTCCGTCCCCGCGGCGAAGGCGGTTTCAAGCCTCGCGGTGAAGGCGGCTTCCGACCTCGACGCGATGATGACTTCAAGCCCCGTCGCTTCGAAGACTAGTATCATATGGGGACTTCTCAATTCTCAGCATTCTCAGTAAGGAAAATACCTCTACACACTTAGCGAGGCATCCTCTGCATGCCTTGTGAGAAAATAGAACCCCTTGTAAGTCATCCCTCTTTACAAGCCGAGCTGCATACGTTATGATGCAGCTCGGTTTTTCCATTTACCAAACACGTTATGAATTTCCTATCCCTATCTTTTCTCTCGACTCTATTGCTGCTCGGCGGGCTCGCGTCAGCGGCTCCTGCACCACAGAAGGTGACCTTTGATCGAGACGGTTTAGAAGAAGACCTCGCAGAGCTCAAGAAACAAGGCGAGCAGGGCAGCAGCTACGCCATGCAGCAGCTCAGCCGTCGCTACGCTGTGCACCGCATCACCGATCAGGCTACTCGATGGCATGAGCGCTATGTCCAGCAGCTCATCAAGGAGGCAGAGCAGGGGCGTAGCAAGAGCATGCTCCAGCTCGCGGCTCTCTACCTGCGTGGCAGTGAGTTCCTCCCTCCCAGCCGCAGTGATGCTACGACATGGCTCACGCGCGCCTCGGCGGCAGGGGAGCCCTCGGCCGCCTATATCCTCGCCGATATCCACGCGCATGACAAGCAAGCGCAGCTTGCTGATCAGAGCTATCGTCGCAGCTATGAGCTTTATAGCAAGCTACTGGAGCATCCAGGGCAAAAGGCCGACGCTCTCTATTGGCTCGGTATCATGGAGCTCCATGGACAGGGGCGCCAGAAGGATGCGAGCAAAGCGATTGCGCATTTCAGCCAGTCCGCAGAGCTCGGCTCCCGCGTAGCTCTCCAGCGACTCTTCCAATGCTATGCGTCGGGGATTGGAGTAGCCAAGGATAAGCAAAAAGCCCTCAGCTACGCGCGAGAGCTAGCTGACTGGCATGATCAGGGAGCGATGGCATTCCTGCTGGCGAGCAGCTACCTCGATGGAGACGGTGTGCCCGTGGACAAGGCTCTCGGTGAGCACTACCTCCAGCGCGCCTGCGATCTCCAGCTGCCAGCTGCCTACACGCGCCAAGGACTCGAATGGATGGCAGGAGCAAAGAGGGCAGAAGCCCTTGAGCTTTTTCACAAAGCCGCCCAGCTAGGCGACGTGCGCGCCCTGCGTGAGCTGGGAGAATATGCGCAGCAACAGGCACAGACTGCCGAAGGGGATGTGCGCGAGGCATGGCAAATCAAAACAGTCCTCTACCTGACCCAAGCCGTCGAGCTCCATGATCCCGTGGCAGCTTGGATGCTAGCTGAGTACTATCAGCAGCAGGGTGAGGAGGGGCTGGCGAATGGCTATATCGTCAAGGCGAGTGACGGTGGGCTCAGGGAGGCGATGGGCGCGCGCGGGCTGCTGCACATGCTGCCTCATAGCAATATGGATTGGAATCCAACGCTGGCCTACCAGTGGTGGGAGCTTGGAGCCGAGGCGGGGGATGCGACGGCGACGCGCTATTTGAATATTTTCCTCTATGGGGTCATCCCCACCGTGCTCTTTGTCGCCTTTCTTCTGCCCATACTCCTCATGCGCTTCATCGTCTGGCGTCGCAAGAAGCGCGCAGCATCTTAGCTTTGGCATTTCTCTCAAAGCGAAGATGCCCTCAAGGGGATCTTGCAAAATTAGCAGCTTCGGATTTTGCTGGCAGTTTGGATGAGAATTTGCGGCGTTTGGGTGCGCATAGCGAGCTATGTAAGCCCAAAAAGCCGCGAATGCTCGCCAAAATGCTGCAAAAGACGTGCTGCGGCGCGCATTTTCGAAATCTGCAATTTCTGAAAACTAATTTTGCAAGGTCCCCTCAAGGCAGTACAAAAAAAAGACGCGGCTTCCCATCTATGTATACAGACAGGAGGCCGCGTCTTGTGGTGTAGCTTTAGAAATCGGTACAAGTCGGGATTTCTTTTCTCCCTTCAATGAGATCTTGTAGCGTGATGCCAGAAAAATACTGTTGTATAACGCCGTAAAATCCTTCCCACATAGGTAGAGTCGGGCATACGTCTGCCATCTCGCATTGGTTGATAGCGCAAGCCATGCAGGGGACAGGGATGAGCTGCCCCTCCATGCACTCGATGATCTCAAGCATGTTGTAATCTTCGGGTTTGCGCGTGAGGCGGTAGCCGCCACCCTTGCCACGGAAGCTAGAGACTAGCTTTGCGCGCAGCAAGCTAGACACGACAACTTCGAGATAGCGAATCGTGATCTTCTGTCGAGGTGATATGTCTCGTAGAGAGACATATTGATGAGATCCATGCAGGGCAAGATCCATCATCAGACGCACACCATAGCGTCCTTTTGTCGATATTCTCATCATAATTGTAAATAGGCTAAGTAGACTACATTGGTTATACTATGATTGTTTAGAGCTGTCAATGCTGAATATATTTGCTCATTTACACCATAATGAGCTATCTATCTAGCAATCAATGCTCACGAAATCGCCACAAAATGTTGTCATAATTCCTATCTGATTTAGAGTATTTCTTGATTTGGATGTAAATGGTTAAGGTGTTGCTATAGTTGTGAATTAATGAGGATATCTCTTGCTCGCCAAGAAATGGGGACAGGGAGAAAATGCCCCAAGCGCACGCTGCTCGAGCCTCATTGGGGACTTTTGGCGATTTCTAGCACGAGCAAGAGCAGCTTTTCAAGTGCTCAGTCGGAAGAAAATACAGCCTATGAGCATTCAAAAGCTGCCTCACGAAGCGCATTTTCTGAGAAGCTCTGTAATGAAAAGGAGCTTCAAGATCGCATGATGCAGTGCCAGTAATTCTATTATCGCCTAACGAGGTCATAAAAACTTCTCGCGCTCTTGAGTGAATCGCGAGAGAATCGCTTGAGCTGAGCTTTCCCTCTGCCTGAGCAGCTCATTACGGAGAGTCTGCCAAGCCAAGCAAGGCGTCGAGGCGCGCTTGGCAGGCTCGTCGGTCGAGTTTATGGCTTGCGGTGCAAGGGAGTGCTGTGTCGCTGCGCTGCATCTGCTTGGGGCGCTCGTAGGGGGTGAGCACTTCTTGGATGGCGCGCTGGAGCCGCGCCTCATCCTCGGGTTCTCCCGCCCAGAGTAGGACACCGCATTGCCCGAGCTCAGCGTGTACTCGGGGGAGGAGGGCGCAGTCGAGCCCCGTTGCATCACGGAGGCGTTGCTCGACGGATTCACTCTGTATCTTGATGCCGCCGCTGTTGATCGTGTTGTCACGCCTCCCCGTGACGAGAAAGCTGCCATCCTCGTGGATCTCGACAAGATCGTTCGTACGCAGATCCTCTACCCCTATGGCAGGATCGCTGATGATGAGACATCCCACCTCGTCGCGTCGGAGCTCTACGCCTGCCATGGGCGTGTAGTAGAGAGAGGCAGACTCACCATTGAGGCGCCGCAGGGCGATATGAGAGTAGGTCTCTGTCATGCCATAGGAGGCGTAGACGCGCCCTGTGTGCTCGCGCAGCTTGAGCTCTAGTGCCTCGGGTACAAAGCCTCCTCCTAGTAGGAGAGTATCGATGCGCTGGAGCTCAGCGAGGCTGCTCTTGACCGCCTGCTGCGCTACTACAGCAGAGAAGTCAAAGCGCGCCTCCGCACCTATCGTCTCATCAAAGAGCTGGCTCTGCGCGTCGCGTAGCTCTAGCTCGAGCCCCGCGACGAGGCAGCGGATGATCATCATTTTTGCCGCGATGTAGTTGAGAGGGAGGCGCAGCAGCACGCGCTGCCCACGACTGAGGCGTAGGTAGTCGCAGCTGCGCTGCGCGCTAGCGCGGAGGGATTTTTTGGGAGCGGAGAATTGCTTTGGCGCGCCCGTGCTCCCCGAGCTTTGGAGGCGCAGGGTAGGGGAGTGCTCCCACAGCTCCTTGAGGAAGTCGAGCAGCTCCAGCTGCACGCGCGCAGAGAGATGAGGCAGCAGTGGGGCTTGCTTCCCCAGCAGAAGACTCTCGCGATGCAGTAGTATCCCATTGACTATGATGCTATCATTTACATATGTCTTCATCGGCTAGCTCATGAGGGGTGCTCAGGGTATCCTCCGCACTCGCGAGAGCGACACAGACGAGTGCTGCACTCGATGGGTTGAGAAACGCGCTGATCATCAGGTAAGGCAGAAAGGATTCATAATCGTAGAAGAGCTGCACAAGCACCAAGGTGCTCGCCGTCGAGAAGGCTGTCCAGAATACCTGCGGAATCCAGATCGGGATGCGACGCCCGCCCGTATGGAGGAGATTCACACGGCGGATGAGGTGTGCCGTGATGACGTAGGCCCAGTAGACATTGTAGAAGGGGATGAAGAACTTCAGAAAGGTCTCCAGCGAGGCATCTGCCCAGATGAGAGCTCCGCGCTGATCTACTGGCTCTGTCGGGAGATTCGGAGATCTCCACAGCCTGTACAAGACACTCATCATGATGAGGAAAAGAACGATGCAGCAAGATAGGTAGATGATAGACATCAAGCGCGGCGCAAAGATAAAGAACGCGAGGCTGACCGTGCCGATGATGCCGAGCATGCGGCAGAAGAGAAACCAGACTGGGCGTGCACAGTGGTACCAGTTCACCTTGGGCGGCTGCGAGACGACCTCGTGGCTGCGCAACTCAGCGATGAAGCTGAGCTTGGAGACACTATGGGGCTCTAGAGAGGGTCTGTCAATCGCGCAGAGCGTCTGGGGGGAGAGATTGCCATGCTCGACTTGATCAATGATCTCATAGGGTGTGCGTGGCCCTTCGACCGCTCCTGAAGGGGAGCAGGTCCAGACGCACCGCTTGCTTGCCCCATTGCGGCGGAACCACAGCTGCTGCGCCTCGCGTATCTGCTGGATACCCAGATGAATGAGCACGGCGATGAGCCCCCATGAGCAGATGGCAAACAGGGGGATCATCGAGAGGATATTCCCCTTGGCCGAGGTGAGATTCCAGAAGCCATGGATGAGAATAGCGACAAAGAGGAAGAAGAGGAAGCAGGGGTGCACGAGAGCTTTCCAGAGGCTGCGATCGCGCATACTATACCAGAGAGCACCGCAGGTGATGGCCGTCCATGTCACGTGCCCCGCCGTGATAAAGAAGAAGGAGCGCGTCGCCATCACCGTGTAGGCCTGTTGAAAGTTGAGCTGACCTCCCCGCCCTTGCTCCACAGGAGCGAATAGAGCCTCAAAGGCATAGCCCGTACTCTCCATGATGCTAAAGCCCGCTCCTACGGCACTGCCAAAGAGCAGCCCATTGAGTACATAGCGCTTGTGTCGCCCTACAGCGCGGGCGAAGAGGAGCGTGGCCGCAATCTTGGCAGGCTCCTCAATGAGCCCCGCGGTGAAAGGGGTGGTCGTGCGATCAAAGATGGATAGCGTCAGCGAGAAGGCGATGGCGAGTAGCCCCCCCCCGCCCACCATGGCAATGAGGCGCAGCCAGGACTGATTGCGCCAGAGATTGATCTCGCCAAATAGGGAGACGAGTGCGAGAGGGATGGCGACACTCTGCATGAAAATCGCGCTAGCAAGCAGCTTTGTATTGCCTAATTCCAGTCGAGCGATATGCTCAAATATCATAAAGGCTAAGACAAAGGCGAGCAAGATCATCATCAGCAGCAGACTGCGCCAGGGGAATTGCCAGCGCGCATCAATGCTGCATAGATGGGGAGTCGTATGCGAGCCACCGGAGCAGAAAAAGTCCGTGAAGGAGCGCTGCTCATGGACGGTGAGCAGGTCGCGAACCAAGGAGCGCAGAGAGAAGCTAGAGGTAGAGAAGGGGTAGGCCATGGTAGTTGAGTTGGGGCAGAGGATGAGGCCGAGGGAGGGGCTATGAGCGAGGAGAGTCTATGAGAGCAGGGGGAGACGCTCGAGGTCTGTCGGGACGTGGATGACACCAGAGAAATGACGCGCCGCCTCGGCGGTGTAGCGCTGCTTGCGCGCGTCTAGATTCGAATCCTCGGTGTGGTAGAGGAGGAGATTTTTGATACCTAGCTCCGTGCCCATGATCGCGGCATCGGCAGCCGTGCTGTGGTGTTTTTCATAGGGCTTGAAGCGCGCCGCCTCCTCCGCTAGGCAGAAGGCCTCACAGAGCAGCCACTGCGCCCCCATGACACGCGGTCTATTCTGAGGCTGTAGCGGCTCATCGCCGAGGCAGCAGAGACGTGAGCCATCCGCGAGGAGAGTCTCAAAGCCAAATTGGAGTGCCTTGCTACTGCCGAGGTCAAAACACTCCAGCTGCCAACCTGCCGATTCAAAACGATCGCCCGCCTCCAGCGTTTGGAAAAGGATACGCTCGCCAAAGAGGGCGCAGAGCTTGCTAGGCAGACAGGCGCGGCAGATATGCTCCAGCAGCTGCAGAGCCTGCGCATGGGAGAAGATGCTAAAGCTGCGGCTATCCGCACTCTTCTTGACCATCATCTGCGCCATCATACGCACGACCCAGACCGCTCCTAGAATGTGATCGGTATGGGCATGTGTGATCATCATACCCTCTATATCAGCTAGTGAGATAGAGGAGAGCTCCAGTTGGCGCAAGATCCCATTGCCCCCTCCCGCATCGACGAGAAAGTGTCGCCCCTTGTTATTGAGGGAAAAGCAGGTATTATAGCACTGAGTGACCGTAGCATTGCCAGTTCCTAGCATGATGAGCTCTTGCATGGGGTTAATACTATCATAGGCAAGTCTATTTGACAAGAGGAGTTTTGATTTCTGTTTGACTCTGTAAATGAGAGCTTAGTGTTGATTTTGTATTCTTATTACGAAAAAACATCTCACACAGGTAAAAAATGTATTGACGAAACGTATTTTTATCACTATAATGCCCCCGCACCGTGCAAGCGGTCGTTTTAAAATCGCGGGATGGAGCAGCCAGGTAGCTCGTCAGGCTCATAACCTGAAGGCCGCAGGTTCAAATCCTGCTCCCGCAATCAAATACTAAAGGGTTGTAACGGTCAATGACTGTTACAACCCTTTAGTATTGCCCATTTTCATCTTGACGCGCAGGCTATACTCGGTTACAGTCGGGGGCACAAAGCAGGGGCTCAAGGCCCCTAAAGGCTACATTGAAATTGAAGATGTAGTAGAGGGGGCTTCTAAATTCTCGTCATTCTAAATAAGAAAATTCGGGGAAAATCCAACTCTAAAATCATCTCAAAATCTTACCTCGCGAGAAATTAGAAGCC
>CAYJID010000103.1:0-7479 GCA_964370135.1 uncultured Akkermansia sp.
GAGCTTGTGTGTAGAGTCTCCACCAGCGAAAATTGATGTAGAGCAAGATCAGCATAAAGAAGGACAGCAACCAAAAGCCGAAGACCAAGAAGAACAAAAAGAATAAAATCGCCGCATAGATACTCACCGCATGCGCCAGCCCCATCTGCTGCACATCCATGAGCCCACAGAGGATCTGCCCGCCATCCAGCGGGTAGACGGGGATGAGATTGAGCGCCGTCCACCAGAAGCTCACCACAATGAGGCTACGCAGCAGAATCATCACCCCATTAGGCAGTGCATCCAGAGGCACATGCGGGCTCTCCCCCTTGATATAGGCTAGCGTCCGCATCATCATATCGCCCGCATCATTGCCATTAGACAGAAAAATAACCAGCATGGCGAGCACGCCAAGCAGCATGGAGAAAAAGGGACCCGCCGCCGTCATCAAGATGCCCTGATAGCGCGTGAGCCGTGCGCCCGGGTTGCAGCACTCCCCCCCGAGAGCCGAGAGTAGCACCTGCGGCTGCCCCCCGCCAAAGAAACGCCCTACCGTAGCATGACCGATCTCATGGATGAGAAGACAAAAAAAGCCCGCTACCATAAAATAGAGAACATAGAGGAACGTATTCACACATTCAATCCCCCAGACACCACCGAAGAGAGCTAGTGTAATCCATAGAGACGGATGGATCAAAATAGGGACTCGGAGGAGGGAGAAGCGTAACATCGCCGCTATAATAGATATTTTTTTTCTATCTGACAAGAATTCTCTGAGTATGTGGGAGACATATGTCAATGATTTGCCCACCTGCGACGGTCTTGTCGAATGATATTCTAACAAGAAAATACGATCCCACCCCCCTCCCCTCGCCTCTGGATCTAAGCAATACGAAGCCGAGGAAGCGAGATGTGTTATACCGCGGCACAAGAGAATTTGAACAGACGCGCGGAGCGTCGCGTTGAGCAAAAATAACGCCATCATATTGAGGAGGCTTCTGCCGCATCGCGAAGTGATTTTACGCTTTCGTATATTTAGATTGACGAGAATTTAGAAGTCCCCTATAATCACACGCGAGGATTATGATAGAAAAATTACGCATTAGACTCCTTGATCGTGAGAATCCTGTTCGGATTCACCTCATCGGGGTAGCAGGCTCAGGCATGAGTGGTCTCGCACGCATGCTCTTGGAGATGGGACATCGCGTCAGTGGTTGCGACCGTGTCACGAGTGCCGAGACAGAGAATCTCCAGCGCGCGGGACTGAGCTTCTCCAGCCCGCACAATGAGGGCTCTGTCCAAGACGCCGAGATCGTCATCTATTCTAGCGCGATCCGTGAGGACAATGTCGCGCTCGCCGCTGCGCGCGCCAATGGAGCCTCCTGCCTGCGACGTGCCGAGTGCCTCGCCGCCATTCTCAACAACAAGCGCGGCGTCATCGTCGCCGGCACGCATGGCAAGACCACGACCTCATCACTCATCACCCACCTGCTGCGCGAGAGCCGTCAGCGCCCCTGCCACTACGTCGGCGCCGAGATCCCTGTGCTGGGCTCCAACGCCCACTGGAATGAGCAGAGCGAGTACCTCATCGCCGAGGGCGACGAGAGTGACGGCACGCTCGTCAACTACCTGCCCGAGCACAGCATCGTGCTCAATATCGAGGCCGAGCACCTCGACTTCTACCGCGATATTGACCATATCAAGGAGGTATTCCACATCCTCTGTCGCAACACGAAGGACAAGATTTTCTACTGCAAGAGCGATGAGGTCGCCCATCAGGTCTGCTCGCAGTACCCCAGCAGCGTCTCCTATGGCTGGGAAGACGCCGACTACACCGTCGATGAGATGAGCGTGAGCCGCGGGCGCACCCACTTCACCATCCTACAGCGCGGCGAGATCCTCGGGCGCGTCGAGCTGGGCATCCCCGGCAGGCACAATGTGCTCAATGCACTGGGAGCTGTCGCCGTCGCGCTGGAGATGGGAGGCGACTTCGCCGCTATTGCGAAGGGGCTCACCAGCTTTGCCGGGGCCAAGCGTCGCTTTGAGACCAAGTACCTCAGCCGCAACTATCATATCGTCGACGACTACGGTCACCACCCCACGGAGCTCGCCGCGACCCTCCAGACCGCGCGCAGCCTCGCGCCAAAGCGACTCATCGTCCTCTTCCAGCCCCATCGCTACACGCGCACACAGCTGCTGCGCGATGACTTTGGTGCCTGCCTGCAGGATCTCGACCGCCTCGTCGTCACCGACATCTACCCCGCCAGCGAGCTGCCCATCGAGGGCATCACAGGACAGACCATCATCGACGCCGTCCGCGAGCAGGGGAGCGTGAAGTGCAAGAATATATGCAGCGTACGCGACGCCCAGCTTGAGGCGGGCAACCGCATCCAGCCCGGCGACCTCGTCATCACGCTAGGCGCTGGCAATATCCACGAGGCGGGCACGAAGCTCGCGCGTGACCTGCGCCTCATCGCCGAGCTGCTCCAAGACGTCGGCGAGCAGGAGCTGGATTGGAAGCTCTACGAGCCCATGCGCAAGCACACCACGCTGCGCATCGGCGGTGCTGCCCAGTACTGGATTGAGCCCCACTCCATCGAGGCGCTGCGCGGCAGTGTGAATTTCTTCAAAGACCGCGGCATCCCCGTCTACGTCATCGGACGCGGCAGCAATCTGCTCGTGCGCGACGGCGGCATACGTGGTGCCGTCATCCGGCCCAAGGGCGCGGCATTCGAGCACATCGAGCGTCGAGGAGACTTCCTCACGGTCGGCTCCGCCGTCCCTCTGGCGAAGCTCGCACGCACGGCGCAGAGCATGGAGATCACAGGCTTTGAATGGATGGGAGGCATCCCTGGCAATGTAGGCGGCAGCCTCAGGCAGAATGCGGGCGCGATGGGACGCGACATGTGGTCTGTCTTCTCCTCCGCCCTCTGCATTGATGAAAATGGCGAGCTGGTCACCTTTGAGAAGGAGACGATGAAGCAGGCCGAGTACCGCCTCATCTCCGAGTTCAGCCGCAACATCGTCGTGGAGGCGAACTTCGTCGCAAAACCCGACGAGCTCGACTCTATCAAGGCACGCGCCGAGCAGCTGCGTGACAAACGCCGCAGCAGCCAGCCAAACGAGCCGAGTGCCGGCTGCACCTTCACCAATCCCACCGACGACGCAGGCGTCACGCACCCCGCGGGCAAGCTCATCGACGAGCTCGGGCTCAAGGGACACCGCATCGGCGACGCCGTGATCTCGCCTGTGCATGCGAACTTCATCGTCAATGTCGGTGAAGCGACGGCGCAGGATGTCACACAGCTCATCGACCTCATCATCGCTCGCGTCAAGGAGGCCTACGACATCACGCTACGCACCGAGGTACAAATCATCGGGGAGCGCGAAGCAGATTTTTAAGTTTAACCTCACCTAGAACAAGCTAAAAATGTCACATACACTGCGCAACGATACCGCCATCACGCTACTCATGGGCGGCCCTGGATCTGAACACGACGTCTCGCTGAGCTCGGGGCAGGGTGTGCTCGAGGCCCTGCAGGCCGAGGGCTTCACCGCCGTCACCCCCCTCATCGTCACGAACACCGCCCCCGAGATCCCCGCAGGCACCCAGCTCTGCTACAATCTCATCCACGGCACCTACGGCGAGGATGGCGCACTACAGAGCTATCTGGATACGCAAAAGATCCCCTACACCGGTGCAGGTGCGCTCTGCAGCCGCCTCTGCTTTGACAAGGTGGCGACAAAGCGCGCCATGCAAGCCGCCGACGTCCCCTGCCCCCGCGATGAGGTGCTCACGCGCGAGCAGGTCGAGGACGGCGTGCGCCCCAGCATCCCGCTGCCCTGCGTGGTGAAGCCCCCCCGCGAGGGCTCCTCAGTCGGCGTCCACATCGTACGCAGCGAGGAGGAGCTCACCACCGCCCTCGCCGATGTGGCGAGCTATGGCGAGGAGATCCTCATCGAGGAGTTCATCGAGGGGCGCGAGCTCACGGTGGCTATTCTCGACAGCGAGGTGCTCCCCGTCGTGCGCATCAGTCCCCGCTCGGGCTTCTATGATATGAAGAACAAGTACCCCTCGCTCTACGCAGGCGGTGCAGGTAGCGACTACATCTGCCCCGCTGACCTCAGCGAGGAGGAGACGCGCGCCGCTCAGGACGCAGCCCTACTCGCCTACCGCGCTCTCCGCGTCGAGGTCTACGGTCGCGTCGACGTGCTACTCACAGCTGACGGTCGCCCCTACGTTCTTGAGATCAATACGATACCAGGCATGACGGCGACATCCCTCTTCCCGAAGGCAGCCGCCGCGCACGGCATCAGCTACGGCGAGCTCTGCACGCGTATCGCTGAGATCTCGCTGCGTCAGAATCGCGGATAATCCTTGCCATTTTTTGACTCATTGACTCCCTCCTTCTCGCAAGCAGGGAGCACTCTTTTTTCTACATTCTCGCATGATGAACAAGAATAAACGTCGTCGCGACCCACGCAAGACGCGCCTCGAGTGGGAGCAGAAGGCGCACGAGCTACTCGCGCACCTCATCGAGCTCTACCGCGCCTACCACATCAAGCACCTGCTGCGCAGCTGGATCACGCTACTCGTCATCCTCTGCATCGTCGGCTCGATCAGCTACTACGTCATCAGCATGGTAGGGCAGCAGGCGGTCGCGCGTACGATCAAGACAATTCGCTTTGAATCTGAGGGCTATATTGATCAGTCCGAGGCGCTAACACTGCTAGGTCTCACGGAAGAGAGCAGCATCGCCTCCATCGACAGCACCCAGCTCAACGAGCTGCTCAAAAAGCACCCCTGTATCAAGCAAGGCAGCTTCTCTCTCGAGCTCCCCGACACGATACACATCCAGATCGTGGAGCGCCTCCCGCTGTGCTATGTGGAGGAGGAGCAGGCGGTGCTCAGCGGCGAGCGTGTGCGACATTTCGTCTGCGAGGATGGCTACATTTTCCCGAATATTGAGGCGTTTTACCGAGCATTTCTCAATGCACCGACTTGGTATGTGAAGCCGAGCGACTACGAGCGCTTTGAGGTAGGCGCGCGCATCAAGCTAGATGCTGTCAAGCCCGTGCTTGAGACGCTGACGGCGGTCAACGCGCATGAGCTCAAGGATCTGCCACCCGTCCGCGAGATCCTGCGACCCAAGGCGTGGAAGACGCAGCTGATCCTCGAGACGGGGACGGAGGTGACGATGAATGTTTTTGATATCAAGCAGCAGGTGGAGCGTCTGGTGAAGATCCTGCAGCATGCGCGCGCGAATCGTCGTGAAGTGCGTAGTATCAATGTGATTCCGAAGATCAACCCCAGTGTGATTTATGCTGATGAGCCGAAGTCTCCCGCCGGTGCAGAGGTGAAGACGTAGCGAAGGCGTGCGAAATAATTTGTAGACAATGGACGAGGCACTGCGTTCTTAAAGGCAAGGAACAAAACGCCTTTAAAACAATAAAAAAACAAATACAATGAATAAGTTACCCCTCCTATCCGCCCTTCTCCTCGTCGCCGCCGCTGCCATGCCCGCCAGCGCACATCACGCCAGCAGCTCCTGCCGCTCATCATGCAGCCGCCCCGCTGTGGTAAAGAAGGTGGTGGTGCAGAAGCGCCCCGCGGCCAAGAAGCATGTTGTGGTCCACAAGCACTCCGTAGTCAAGAAGCACGTGGTGGTTCACAAACGCCCTGTAGTCAAGAAGCATGTGGTGGTTCACAAGCGCCCAGTGGTCAAGAAGCATGTCGTCGTGCAGAAGCGCCCCGTGGTGGTGCAGAAGCGTCCCGCTCGAGTAGCGAAGAATAACATGGTTTTTTATAAATAAGTTTCCCGCATTTTCCCATCATTGGAAATCCAGCATGCAATAATAGTGGAGAGAGGGCTTTCGTAGCCCTCTCTCTTGTTGTGTGGTGGTGGTTGAAGGGAGAAAGAAGAGCGGGGTAGCATCAGGGCAGGAAGTACATGCTTCTAACTTTAGGGGGCTTCTAAATTCTCGTCATTCTAAATAAGCAAATATGCAAAATCGCTTCACGAGGCAGCTTTTGAGCGCTTTTAGGCTGCATTTTCCGCGAATTTTCGTCTCAGAGGACACTCTGAGCCATCAATTCGTAAAAAATCCAGCTCTAAAATCATCTCAAAATCTTACCTCGCGAGAAGCCCCCTTTATAAGAAGGAGTCTGTCTAGGAGCAGATTGAGGCGAAGCAAGTGAGAGTCCTCTTCATCCTCTCATTTTGCTGTGCAGAGTGTGCCCAGACCCGCTGGGCGAACGGTCGCCAGAGATCGCTTAAGGCCTAGGCCTTAAGGGGACTTCTAAATTCTCGTCATTCTAAATAAGCAAATCGCGAAACTCGCGCCACGAGGCAGCTTTTGAGCGCTTTTCAGCTGGATTTCTCCCGAATTTTCGTCTCAGAGGTCACTCTGAGCCATCAATTCGAAAGAAATCCAACTTGAAAATCATCTCAAAATCTTACCTCGCGAGAAAATAGAAGCCCCCTTAAGAATCCTAGATGCTTCGCATCTTCTTAATGTGGATTCTGCCTTTTTTTGATTCACCAATCCAGCTTCGCTCGCAGTCGCGCAGCATAGCCGCTCCCCTTGAGATGCAGCAGCTTCAGCGTCTTGGGAGCTTTGCGGATGATCAGCGTATCATTCAGATTAATCTGATGCACCATACGCCCATCCATCGAATAAATCATGGTCTCATGCCGTCGCCCTCGCCTCTCACGTGGTCGCAGCTGGATCTCCACGCTATCAGGCATGACGACCGAGCGACTCGTCAGAGACTGCGGACAAATAGGTGTCAAGCACATGACTCCACTATCAGGCCAGATGAGCGGTCCCCCCGCCGCCAAGGAATAAGCCGACGAGCCCGTCGGTGTCGCGACAAGGATACCGTCAGCATAGTAGCGGTTGAATCGCTCCCCATTGAGCGCGACATCCACTTCAATCATCTTCCCCGTCTGCGCTCGCGTCAGGCTCAGTTCATTGAGCGCATGCAGAGGTCCCTTGATACAGACGCCATTCGCATCACACTGCTCCACCGAGAGGATGATGCGCTCATCAATGAGGTATTCTCCTCGCACGATAGCCAGCGCGAGCATCTCCGCCTCCGCGCGTGAGCAGGCACTGAGGAATCCCAGATGCCCCATGTTCACCCCCGCGAGGATGCAGTTCATGCTCACGACTTGGTTCACCAGTGAGAGCATGGTGCCATCTCCGCCAAAGCACAGCGCGATGTCTGTGCCCTGCTGGAGGAGAGGCCGACCACTGCTGTCTTTCTCCCGCGCCTCATAGACCTCGATGCCTGCTTCTTCAAAGATCGTGCGCAGCAGGTACTGCGCACGTTGATTGGACGCTCCACGCCGAAGGGCAAAGAAGGCGATTTTGCTAACCGTTATTGTCTTCATCGTCCTTGAGAGACAGGGGAGACTCGCACTGCTTATCGTTGCTCGCGTACGATTTCTGTACCGATGCCCTGCACGGTAAAGATCTCAAGCAGCAGCGAGTGAG
>CAYJID010000104.1:0-7477 GCA_964370135.1 uncultured Akkermansia sp.
GTGGTGGGCTCAGGTGCGACCTCTGCCTCACTATACGCGGTGATAGCGTAGGAGGAGAAGTCTGTTGCGATGAAGGAGATGGTGTTTTCCGCGCCGTTGTAGACGATGCCTTCAAGCAGGTCGGTGACATTCTCCCACTGTGCGCCGTCTTCTTGATGCCAGATGGAGAAGCCCTCTTCGAATGTGGCATCTCCGAGTGCGAGAGTGACCAGCACGCTGCTATTCTCCCCGAGGACGATGTCAAAGTCATAGGCGACGATATTTCCGTCGACGACCTTGGTGAGTTCTCCAACGTTGTTCTGCTCGTGGACACCGTTGAGCAGTGTCGCGGTATCGCCTTCGACTTGATTGAAGTGCAGCGTGACGCAATCAGTCGTACCATCGCGCAGCGTGTAGCTGGCATTGCTGTTGACGGTCTTACCCAGCTGGGCATTGATTGCGAGGATCTCTTCTTTGGTGACTGTGATGACGCCCTCGCTGTATACACCACCATAGATACTATAGTTGCCCGACAGAGAGCCCTTGATCGTGCTGTTTTCTGCTAGATCATCACTGATGACGAGCGTGAGTGTGCCCTTGCTGTCAATCGTGGTACCTCCCGCACCCTTGTAGTTCTCCCAAGTGACATCGGAGCCTGTTTCAACCACGATGCTGGTGAAGTCCGACACGACGTTGTCAAAGCTACCTGTGAAGGCCTGATCGCTTGTGCCAAAGCTGAGTATCTTCTGACCCTCGACAGTAGCACCATTGGCGCCACCGCCATAGATTGTACCTGAGATGTCGAGGTTCTCGCCCTTGCCTACGAGAGAGATATGGCTGTCGCCCTTGACCGTGGATGTCGTGACGCTCTGGTGGTCTTCGCCTCTGTTGCCGCCGCCATAGATGTCACCTGCGATGCTGATGACTTGATCATCACTGCCGATGGTGATGTGTGTGTCGCCGTCAACGATGGAGCTTGCCTTTTGTGTGATGCTGGAGAAGACATAATTTAAGTAATATCCTTGAGCATTGCCGCCTCCATAGATACTGCCTTTGATTTCGCCTCCGCTGATGTTGATCTCTGTCGAGCCGGTGGTGATGCTTGAATCAGTACTGAGGGTGACAATAGCTACGCCTCCACCGTAGATACCATTCTGGTAGTCAAATGCTCCGTAATCCGCCGTACCCGATGCATCGATTTTGCCACCAGATATATTGATGACACTATTACCGACGCTACTCCTGCCTGAGCCAAGAGAAGCTCCTATCACGGAGCCGTCGACTTTGGAGGTGCCGAGAATATTGACGGTGCTGGTGCCAGTTACGCTGCCTCCGTTCACCCCGCCGCCAATAACACCGCTCGCGGTGAAAGCTCCTCCATTCGAGATATCTCCATCTTGCGTCAAAGAACCAATCTTTTCACTATTAATGATACCTCCATTGATGGTGACGCTGGTATTGCCGGTGACGGTACTTGTTGTGTTCATGCTATCGTTTACGTGGATATTGCCACCAATAGCGCCCCAAGTGCGGGCTCCGTTTTCGATGGTGATCGCGATGTCACCTGTGTGGTTGAGACCATAGCGGCTTCCTCCTGCGACAAAGGTAGCCTCCGCGCTCTGACCGTTGGCTGAGCCTAGCTTGATGTTGATGCTGCCCTTCGTATCGTGCAAACCACCGTTGGCGGCATTGAGCGCGTTGCCACCATAGATGCCAGCCCAAACAGCCGATGCGACCCGACCGCCATACATCTCAATGTTGACATTCTGCGTGAGGCCAGTATTGCCGAAGCTGCCTGCGATTTTATGGAACGATCCACCGTAGATCGTGAGGTTCGCCGTCGCGTTGTCAATCTTGCTGTTGTGGATGGTGAGCTCACTATTTGCAAAATTCCCACCATAGATATAGGTATTCTCCGTGCTGGCGAGGTCGACTTTGTTATAATCGGCAGCTCCTTCACCGATGGTGAGCTGGAGACCTGTATTATCATTGATCTTGTCAGGGTCGCCCAGATAGATATTTTGCTCAACCTTGGAGGATTCGGCAACGAGACCGTAATAGCCATATTGAGTCGAAGATGTTGGAGTCGTAAAAATACCGCTACGGATCCACTTTCCGTTTATTTTGTATGTGCCAGACTCGGGAGCGAGAGAGCCCGCGTCTGTGGCGGTTACGTCGGGGCGCACTAGCTCTGCATGTGCTGCAGAGAGGGAGAGAAGTGCTACGATGAGAAATCGAGTGATTTTCATATAGTTTGTTATTGAATTAATATAATTGTATCAAGAATGTTTTACATAATTGATCGCTGGCGCATATTATCATCGACTTATATGCAATGCAAGAGGAAAAATGGCACAGAGATAAAACAAGCTAGTCTCGAAAGCAGCGTGAGACGAAAAGAGCTAATCGCATGATGGAGAGTAGATATTACAAAGTACATCTTATGCGCTCTTCGAGGGGAGATTTTGCAGTCAACGATTTTTCAGTTATTATTATTAGAAATAATAGAATAAAAATAACTCGGAGTATTATTTATTATATTGTCATATCCCCGGTTACGAATGAGCTCTCTTCTCTAAATAGTATATTTTTAAGCAATATCTGTAATATATTTTCCTTGATTTAATTATTTGTATAGCGCAAAAATTAATATAAATCATTATTTACTTGTGCTTACTAAGTCACACAGTCTATGTGCTTGGTAAAAGCTAGGCTATCATATTATGAAAATTTTAAAAACTGCTCCCTGCTGACAATGAAATCTTGCTGCCAGCGTCGCAACATGTTAAAATTTACGAAAGAGATGTTCCCAACAATCACGTGATTCGAAAGCGAGATACGAGAGACAATCTCTAAACATTAAATCATGAGAAGAAAAGATAGAGAAATCCTCGACACCGACCTCATCTACGCTGTGATGGAGCGTTGCGATTGTTGCCGATTAGGTTTTTACGATGAGGGAGAGGTGTACATCGTGCCCCTTAACTTTGGCTTTCAGAGGCGAGGGGAGCAGACGGTGCTCTATTTCCATGGAGCCGCAGCAGGGCGCAAGTATGCGCTCGCTCAGCGTGGCGGCAAGGTGGGCTTTGAGATGGACTGCGGCTACCGTTTGACACGCGGAGAAAGCGCCTGCGAGCACGCGGCGAGCTTTGAGAGTATCATCGGGCAGGGGACGATCTCTGTGCTGACCGACGAGGCGGAGAGGCGTGCGGGCTTGCAGTGCATCATGGCACACTACACTCAGCGCGGCGATTGGTCATTCCGCGCCGAGATGATGGGCGCACTCGCGGTATTCAAGCTCGAGGTGACCGCGCTCTCTTGCAAGATTCACGAATGAGTCAGACAGATCGCCGACGTGATCACCGCCCTCGCTCTCTCTGCTGGCGAGGGCGTATCAACGATTGTTGATCTTCTTGTTGAGATTATTGAGATTGTTACGAGCAAGCTCATTATGAGGATTCAAATCAAATGCCATCATATAGTCCTTGATAGCCTCCGTGTTATCTCCGAGCGTTTCTCTCGACCATCCTCGATTATTATATGCCATGTCATAGTTCGGATTGATCTCAATGGCTTTCGAGTAGTCGGCAATGGCAGCTGTGTAGTCGCCGAGCTTGTGCTTGGAGAGCCCTCGATTGCTATATGCCTCAGCAAACCTCGGATTAACCTCAATGGCTTTTGAGTAGTCGGCAATGGCACCTACATAGTCGTCTAGCCTATATTTGGAGTAGCCGCGGTTATTATATGCTGCATCATAGCAAGGGTTGATCTCAATGGCTTTCGTGCAGTCGGCAATAGCTCCTGTGTAGTCGCCGAGATTGTGCTTGGAGAGTCCTCGACCGCAATATGCTGGGTCATACTTCGGATTGATCTCAATGGTTTTTGAGTAATCGGCAATGGCAGCTGTGTAGTCGCCGAGCTTGTATTTGGCGTTGCCTCGGCTATTATACGCCCAATCATCCTTTGGATTGAACTCAATGGTTTTTGAGTAATCGGCAATGGCAGCTGTGTAGTCGCCGAGCTTTTCCTTGGAGACACCTCGATTATGATAGGCGTCAGAATACTTCGGATTGATTTCAATGGCTTTCGTGTAGTCGGCAAGGGCACCTGTGTAGTCGCCGAGTTCGTCCTTGGAGTAGCCTCGACCACAATATGCCGTGCCATAGTTTGGGTTGATCTCGATGGCTTTCGAGTAGTCGGCAAGGGCACCTGTGTAGTCGCCGAGTTTGCGCTTGGAGTAGCCTCGATTATTATATGCCGCATCATAGTTTGGATTGATCTCAATGACCTTCGTGTAGTCGGCAACGGCACCCGTGTAGTCGCCTTGCTCGGCTTTGTCAAAAGCGCGATTGAAATAAGCACTGCTATTTGCTAGCACATCCTCTGCCTCGGGATTGGGGCTCTCAGAGGGGATTTTAGGCAATTCGTGCGCTCGCGTGTCCATTTCTTGTTCTTTTGCATGGAGTCGGGATAGTAAATCTTGTACCTGCTGCTCATGGGCTTGTTGGATTTCGCGCCGCTGTGCTTCGAGCTGGGCTACCCTTTCTGCCTCCTGAGCGAGTCTCTGCTGAGCCTCATGATCAGTCGAGGAAGGTTGCGCTTTGTCCTCTTCATCACTTTGGCGCTTTTTTTTGCGATTCAGATAAAAGGGAATGAGGGTGACTGCTGCGACAACGAGCGCGATTGCAACCTGAAAGAGGCTCTCAAAAATCTGAACCCAGAATAATTTTTCTGTGTTATCATCATCAGATTGTGAGACGATCTGGACGACTTGCTGTATCGAGGGAGCGGGGCTGTTCTCCGCCAGCTGGGCTTCTGCGAGTGAAAAGAGGGCGCAACAGACAAAGACAAGGACGCAGTAGGCGAGAGAGGCGCGTCGATAAGATGAAAAGAGAGCGTACATGGGAGCAAAACAGATACGAGAGTATCTTGTATACGAAATACTAACAGATGTCAAGGTAAAACGCGCCGCAAGCTCCCTGAGGGAGATAGGCTAGGCTCGCGTGCTACGCGTGTACGCAGATCAATCAAGCAAGCCGCCGAAGAGATCCTCGCCCTTGCTCTCAGCCGCGGGGGGAGGGCTGGGGGGGAGGGGGGCTTGCGCCTCGTGTGCGCCTTCGTCGCGGAGGCTCATGGTGAAGAGCGTCTCGTCATTGGGAGGCGAGCTCGGTGGTGTGGACTCCGAGGCGGCGGGAGCGGGCGGTGGAGCGACGGGAGAAGGAGGGGGGGTGAGAAATCCCTCCTCATCGGGGGTGGGTGGCGTCGGGCGTGGGGCGCGGGAGATGCGCTCGACGGGATTCTTCGTCACCGTGTTGCCGCGAGAGTTGCGGCTCTTTACCCGCAGCTTGGCAAAGTCGAATTGCAGCGGCTTGCGCAGGGCGCGGATTTGGTTCTTCAGATAGACATTGAGCAGGATGGAGCAGCTCTCCTCCTCCGTCTTGTGGGCGGAGAAGTGGAAGATGCGGCTGCCTGCCGTGCCCTGCGTCAGCGGGTAGTCTTTGTCACGCGTGAAGCCGCCGACGCGGAATTTCTTCGCAAAGGTCGTGCCGTCCTTGCCGTCGCGGTAGATGAGGTCAAAGACAGGCTCTTCACTCGCGCGCAGCACGCCCGCGTAGAGCAGCTTCTTGCCAATGTAGAATTTCTCCTGAATGCGGCGCACGCAGAGCACGCCCTTCTGGTCGATGGTCAGAATGTCGCTCATGGTGGAGCAGGGCTCGATCGCCTCGCCCTTCTTCACCCCATAGCCGGCAAAGCCCTCGTCGTCGATGTAGAATACCTCATTCTCCACGGCGGCCTGTGCGCGTGAGACTGTGCCGAACTCGCTGATCTCGGAGAGGCGTGGCCAGGCCGCGCCGTAGCGTTTCTTCAGTGATTCAAACCAGCGTATGGTGTAGCGGACGAGGGCGGCGAGGTTCTTTTTCGTCTTCTCAATCGCGCCTTCGAGCTTGCCGAGCTGCTTGAGCGCGTCGTGGACCTCGTAGCGGGCGATTTTTTTGATGCGTATTTCCGTAAGACGGATGATGTCTTCGCGGCTGACGGGGCGTAGCAGCTCGACGACAAAGGGCTCGAGGCGTGTGCCTATCTCGCGCAGCGACTCCTCCCAGCTGTCGCTCTCTTCGAGGACTTGGTAAATGCGGTTCTCGATGAAGATCTTTTCGAGGCTCAGCTGCATCCATGATTCTTGGAGCTCGGCGAGCTGGACCTCGAGCTCGCGGCGCAGCGTCTCCTTCGTCGCATCGACGTTCATCTTCAGAATCTCGCTCACACCGATGAAGAGCGGCTTGTTGTCCACGATGACGACCGCCTTGGGCGAGATGCTTACTTGGCAGTCGGTGAAGGCGTAGAGCGATTGGCAGAGCCTTTCTACATCCGTGCCTGCGGGGTAGTGGACGAGGATGTCGGCAGTGGCGGCCGTGTTGTCTTCAATACGCGTGATCTTGATCTTGCCTCGCTCGGCGGCGGCTTCAATGCTCTGGATGATGCCCTCGGTGGTGGTGGAGTAGGGGATCTCGACGATGCGAATGCAGCGCTTGGTCTCCAGATCAAAGCGCGCGCGGCAGCGCACGCGGCTCGCGCCCGTGCCGTCTTGGTAGTTGCTCACGTCCACCAGACCACCGGTGAGGAAGTCGGGGTAGAGGGTGAACTCCTGCTCACGCAGGTAGGCGACGGCCGCATCGAGCAGCTCGTTGAAATTGTGCGGCAGGATGTGGCAGCTCATGCCCACGGCGATGCCGATAGCGCCCTGCGCGAGCAGGAGGGGGAACTTCGCCGGCAGCGAGATAGGCTCCTTGTTGCGCCCATCATAGCTCATCTTCCAGTCCGTGACCTTGGGGCTAAAGAGGATCTCCTTGGCAAAGGGCGAGAGACGCGCCTCGATGTAGCGCGAGGCCGCGGCGGAGTCACCCGTGAGGATGTTGCCCCAGTTGCCCTGCGTGTCGATGAGCAGATTCTTCTGCCCCATCGTCACGAGCGCGCTGCCGATGGAGGCGTCGCCGTGGGGGTGGTACTTCATCGTGTCGCCCACGATGTTGGCGACCTTGTTGTAGCGACCATCATCCATGCGCTCCATGGAGTGGAGGATGCGTCGCTGCACGGGCTTGAGCCCATCGCCGACATGCGGCACCGCGCGCTCGAGAATCACATAGGAGGCATATTCGAGGAAGTAGTCGCCATACATCTGCTGGATGAGACTAGGACTATCATAGCTGCTGGTGATGTGATGCTCGGTGCTCATGGGAAGGGTGTGGCTGATGATAGCAAAAATACGCCATGATCTCAAGCCTTTAGCTAGGATGCGGCAGCGTGTGGAAGGGGGAGAAAAATTTCAATTTTGATATTTTTTGTTCTAGATGTCTTACACAGAGTTGAGAGAGAATGATTCATTGAGTTTCTACACGTGGGGCTAGATGATGCTCGCTGCGTGATGGCGCGGTGGTGACATTGAGGGGGCTTCTAAATTCTCGTCATTCTAAATAAGAAAATTCGAAAAATCGCTTCA
>CAYJID010000105.1:0-7408 GCA_964370135.1 uncultured Akkermansia sp.
TGCACGAGCTATCCGTCATAAATGCGAAGCACCCGCCTAGATTTGTTGCACGAGCTATCCGTCATAAATGCGAAGCACCCGCCTAGATTTGTTGCACGAGCTATCCGTCATAAATGCGAAGCACCCGCCTAGATTTGTTGCACGAGCTATCCGTCATAAATGCGAAGCACCCGCCTAGATTTGTTGCACGAGCTATCCGTCATAAATGCGAAGCACCCGCCTAGATTTGTTGCACGAGCCACCCGTCGTAAACGCGAAGCACTCGCCTAGCCGCACAAACACAAAACACCCACCCAGACACACGCCAAGCAGACACACGACATTCCCCCTGCAACAAATCTCAATCCCCCTTAGCCTCGGGCTTGATTCGCCCTCCTGAGCCCCTGTACCAGCTCACAATCAGCGCAACCGCTGCCGAGAGCACCGCAATATCATCCACCTGACCGAGCCCCAGCAACACATCAGGAATCGCATCAACAGGAGACACCCCATACAGAACCGCCCCCGTAGCCACGAGGACATTGCGCAGAGTAAACAAACGACGCTTGGGCTGGGTAGAAGAAGCAGACTGATTCGACATAACAGCCCCATTCTAGCGCAGATCAGCCCACAAAGCAAGACGTACACACCCACCCACGCACACAGACACAGAAAAGCCCCAAGAGAGAACTCTTGAGGCTTTTGTCGTTCAGAAAAAAATCTCTGTCCTGTCGCGCGATTATTGCACGATGCCAAGAGGCTTGGTGGTCTTCCAGTCACCGCGTGTGAAGTCGGGGAACATCTGGGGCATACCACCCATGGCGACAGACTTCTCCGTCAGCTCGGAGCAGGCGCACCAGTAGACGCCTTCGTAGACATTCTGATCCATAGGCTCACCCTTGCGGAAGCACTCAATGGCGCGGTAGAGCATGAGGTAGTCCATACCACCGTGGCCGCCCATCTTCGTCGCGATCTCACCCGCACGCTTGAAGAGGGGGTGCTCGTACTTGTCGTAGATGGCTTGCAGAGGATTGCCGCCGAGCTTCTTGGTCAGCTCTGCAGCTTCCTTGAAGACAGGGTTCTTGTGCTTCTTGTAAAGCTCTTCCAGACCCTTGCTCTCCACATTGTAGAGCTCGTCCATGTCTGTGTCTTGGATCCACTTGTGGTAGTTGCCATCGCCCAGCAGCTCGCCCGCAACGCGGGTAGGATAGCCTGTGAGCGTGCCCAGCGTGCCTTGGATGAGGTTGTGACGGCTGTAGGGGCGAGGCGAGGTCTCGTCCCACTGGAGCATGATGGTGCGTCCGAGTGTGGTCTTGATGATAGAGGTATTGATATCGCCGCATTCGTAGGCGAGCTTGTTCCACTTGTGGTCAGCAGGCCAGGTCTTCTCAGCGAATGCCTTGCGACCGAGCGCAGGGCTGGAGTAGGAAACGAGGCGGCCAAAGTTGTCCTCCCCACGAGCGAGGTTCATGTACTGAGCGACAGGGCCAAGACCGTGCGTGGGGTACACATTGCCGTTGCGCTTCGCATAGTGATAGGTACGCCATGAGCCTGTGTGGCGGCCATGCTCGTCCTTCATCTCGTAGCGCAGGTCGTGGATGTAGGCAGCCTCACCGTGGAGGAGCTCACCGATGGCGCCTTGGCGTACCATGTTGAGGAAGAGGAGCTCTTCGCGGCCGTAGTTACAGTTCTCAAGCTGCATGCAGACCTTCTTGGTCTTTTCGCTCGTATCGACGATCTCCCAGAGCTCCTTGATGGAGACAGCCATGGGGACCTCGACGAGGACGTGTGCACCGTAGAGCATGACGTCACAGGTGACGCGTGCGTGCCATTCCCAGCTGGGGGCGACGAGGACGACGTCGGGCTTGACCTCCTTGAGGAACTTGATGTAGGTCTGCTCATCACCGTAGTAGACCTTCGCTTCTTTGCCAGACTTCTTCAGAATCATGTCGCCCGCCTTCTTGGCCACATCTTCGTGGATGTCGCAGACACCGACGACCTCGGCACCGGGCACATTGAGCATGAGGCTGAGCATGGAGCTACCACGACGACCGAGGCCAATGAAGCCCATGCGTACGGTCTCAAGCTTGGGCGCGCAGAAGTCACCCATGTAGATGGAGCCCGCGGGGCGAGCAGGATAGGTCTCCATAGGGCCGAAGGGATAGGGGCTCTTGGGGAGGTACTCATTGCCGCCACCCAAGGAAGAGGGGATGACGAGACCTGAGGCTGTACTTGAGAGTAGCGGGCTGGCTGCAAGGGCTCCGGTGAACAAACCGAGCTTTTGCAAAAATTGACGACGGGATGTGGGGTTATTCATGTCTGTAGATTTACATAGTTATGCAAGTTCTCACATTAGCAAATCAAAGTCGAGTTGAAAAGCTTTTTTTTCGTAATGAGCCCTTGAATTTACCCTGTGGTAATTTCGTAAACATTTTATCATGTATGAGCTATCAAGCTTAGATTCTGACGAACCAATACCATTTAGTTACTGAATATAATATTTTCTTTTGACTTTATTTTAGAAGATAACAAGTCATCTTGTTGCTTTTTTTCTTGCGTGATGAAGGCGATTTGTTAGTATGGTGCAATGAACTCTATTATTGTTCCTCTTATTTCCCTTGTCACGCCTCTCTTCGCCGCTGAGTCTGCTACATCCGTGCAGCCCGCTCCAGCCCCAGTCGCTCAAGCGGTAGAGCAACCCAAAGAAGCACAGGTTGATACGTCGCGACCCCTCTCCACGGCAGAGCATAATTACATCGTTGAGACCTTGGCGCGCTCGGTGGAAGCCTTTCACGGCAAGCAGTCACAGCTTGAGCCCAAGGAGGAGGAGAAGATCCTCAAGTCACTCGAGCTCGAGGTCAAGCGCGTGGATGTCTCCCTCGACGGACTGAGTGAGTCTCAGCGCAGCTACCTGCTCGCGGAGCGCAAGATCTTTGCTGATACGCTCGCGCTTATCAGCAAGGCCGATCCTGTGAATCACCAGTCTATGCTGATGGAGATGTTTGAAAAGCTCAACAATCAGCGCAAGCATGTCACGCCCGACATGCTGCGCCTCTTTGGCGATCAGGTCTACGCCGACGAGATCGCCGCTAAGGTCGAGATCGACAAGCGTCTCCGTGCCATCCTCAATGCACTGCACGCGCCGTCGGAGAAGCCCGATGAGGTCAGGAAGAAGGCACTGGAGGACATGCTCCAGCTCGCGACACATATCCGCTCCTTTAAGAAGTAAGAAGTAGTCACGCGCAGGATTTATTTTACCAAGAGAGGGCTCGATGCTGGTATCAGCATCGAGCCCTCATTCTTGTTGTAAAAAATCGCAAGTGCGTCTCTTAGCTCGCGGCATGGAGCTCCAGCGCGATGCCCTCGGGGGAGATCTGGATCTGCTCAATGCTCGCGCGATTGAGTACGGGCTGGAGGAGGTCGACCTTGTCCAGATCAATCACGATGCGCCTCGACTGCGCGTCAGCGAAGATGAAGTCGAGGCGCGAGAGGAAGTCGATGAGCTTGGAGACGATCATCGCTGGCGCGCCCTCTGCGATGGTGAGGGTGAGGCGCTGGTCCTCTAGATCGGTCATGCGTACGGCGAGTGCGATATCCTTCTGCATCATGAGCATTTTGATCGTTTTGCGAACCTGAATGGTGGTCTCGTCGATGTAGGAGAGGCTGATGTCTTGCTTGATTTTGTCTTTGATGAAGTCTTGGATCTGCTGGTACGTGGCGTGGATATTCATATGTTGATAGGGGGAAAGTTAATAAGAGAGCCTCTTTTCTCGCGAGCTAAGATTTTGAGATGATTTAGGGGATCTCGCCAAAATGCGGCAAAAGACGTGCTGTGGTGCTCATTTTCGAAATCTGCAATGTCTGAAAACTAATTTTGCAAGGTCCCCTTTAGAAGTCTCCCTTGTATTGCTCCAGCAGGACGCGCATCTCGAGGCTGGCGTAGTCGGCGGCGGTCTTGCCCTGATTGTCACGCACGGTGGGGTCAGCTCCCGCGCGGAGCAGCGCGGAGGCGGCGGCTTTGTTCCCCTTCTTGGACGCGTGGATGAGCAGGGGCTCGTCGGCAAACATGGCGTGGTTCGGGTCAAAGCCCGCGGCGGCAAACATGTCAATCACCTGGGCGACCTCATTGGGCCGGTAGTCGATGGCGAGGCGCAGCGGGTAGGAGTTCACCCCGCCGTCGGGCGAGTAGTTCTGCTCCTTGTGCGAGGGGAGCAGCACGCGTATCGCGTCAAGAGAGAGGTAGTAGCAGGCGTCGTGGAGAGCGGTAGCACCATTCGCCCCTTTCTCCATGGGATCAGCTCCGAGGCTGAGGAGGTAGGTGATGATGTCGGGGCGGTTGTGCGTGGCGGCGACGAGGAGCATGGGCTTGCTGTGGTCCTCGCGCTGCGAGCGGATGCGCCAGTCAGCGCCTGCCCCGACGAGGAGACGCAGCGCGTCTAGAGAGCCGGCGCGTACAGCCTCCTCGACGGGAGTGGCCTTGTCTATCATGGAGTAGCAGTTGACATCAAAGCCCGCGGCGATGAGGCGGCGCAGGGCGGCGGTGTCGTCCTCGCGTGCGGCCTTCATCGCGGCTTGGCGTGCGGCGGGGGTGCGTAGGCTACCAGACGACTGAGACCCACTACCTATGGAGACGTTTGGAGTATCACTATCACTATGCGAGAGCCTCTGGAGGTAGAGCTCCATGCTGCGCTCGCCCCCCAGCCTTGCCAGGTCAAGGAGGCTGCGTCCGTGGGCGTCGCGGACATGGAGAGCCTCCGGCTGTAGCTCCAGCAGCTCGCGCATCTGTGCTATGGATCCGTACTGAGCGATCTCAAAGGCGGACTGCACGCGCCCACGCGTATCAAGGGCTTGCTGCTCGACCTGCTCCCAACTCAGGGGCTCGGCGAGCCCCACGCTGCTCCAAACTAAGAGGGCGGCTAGCCCCCTGTAATGATTGATCATAAAATAACGACTCAGGAAAACGAAAAGAGATAAGGGAGCTTCTGAATTCTCATCATTCTAAATAAATGAATCTGCAAAGGTGCTTCACAAAGCCGCTCGCAAGAAAATAGAAGCCTCTATAAAAATGTAACCACACCATAATACCTCATGGTGAGCCACTCTGTCAATGCACAAATAGGAACGGCATTCTTAGGACGGCATTCTTATTGGGCTATCCGCGGGATTTTCGGAAATGATAGAGGGGGTCTCTGTATCTATTTGTCAAGCTGCTCTTTTCGCCAAAATTGCACACTGTAGGCAAATTTCGATTGCAATTCTTGCGCGTGTCTAGTATAGTGAAACCACTTCTAAAATAGTCACATCTTATGTCCGACAACATTGAAAGCAAAGTAAAAGAAATTATCGTCGAGCAACTCGGCGTAGAGGCTGATAAAGTGACCACCGACGCTAAGTTTATCGAAGATCTCGGTGCTGACTCCCTTGACACAGTTGAGCTCGTCATGGCCTTTGAAGATAAGTTTGGTATCGAAGTACCCGACGAAGAAGCTGAAAAGCTCAAGTCTGTAGCAGACGTCGTCGCTTACATCAACAAGAGCCAGGCTTAATTGCCAGAGCCTCTTTTTCCAATTCGGGCGGCTCTTCCTATAGGGGGGGAGTCGCCTTTTTTCCTTTCCCCCTCTCCTCTTCCCCTTTTCTCCATCGAGCAGGTCGCGTGCTTGATGATCTCGAGCTCCCCTAGATATCTGAATCCCATGAGATTTTTTCTTTCAACACTCATCGCCTACTTCACTGCTGCCCCCCTGCTCCACGCACAGGGCCTGACCTCCCCCTGGCCTCGTCGCCCTGAGGTGCTCGATCAGGCACGTCTGCTCGCCATTGACGAGCGCTACGCCGAGGCGACCGACAAGCTGCGCCCCTATCTCTCGCACGCGGGCGTCGCAGGCAGTGATATACGCCGTGTCTATAGCTCTCTGATGATGCGCCTCTATATGAATCGTGAGCATCCCAAGGCATTCGTCTACACGGTACAATCTGGCGATCATCTCAGACGCATTGCCCAAAAGACGAATTGCTCCCCGGGGCTGCTCATGCTCATCAACGGCATCATTGATCCCGCACGCCTGCGAGTCGGGCAGAAGCTCGTCGCCCTGCCCCTCCAGCTGCATATCGTCGTCTATGAGCAGGAGTCCGAGATCGCCCTCTGGGACGATGACACGATGCTCGCGAGCTATCCTCTCGAAAAGAAGGAGGGCAATATCCTGCCCAGCGCACTCGAGAGGCGCGTCTCCACGGTGAGCTCCTACCGCTCGGGCAAGAAGCTCAGGACCCATCTCAATGTCACAGGAGATCGCGTCGTCGAGATCTCGGGGGGCATCTACATCGCTGGTGAGCAGAAGCTCAACGACGCCTTTGCCGTCTACCGCCTGCCTCAGGAGCTGCTCAATGAGTGGGCCTTCTTCATCCTCAAGGATACGCCCGTGAGCATCGTCGCCAAGGGAGAGATCAAGGCGGGAGAATCCCCAAAGAACATGCAGGAAAACGAGAATGACCCCCACCCTATCGCCCCCGACGAGGAGCTCAGCGAGTCTCAGACCTAGGAGCTATCCCGATGAAGGAGCGTATGACGCGCGATGGCGGCGAAAAACGCGCTGGGGACTGGGTATAAAAAAAGCACGACCCGCCGCCATCCAGATTCAGCGCCTGCGACGGGGTGAACACTGATGAGGCAAAGCTCTTGCCATCCAGCCACTCCGCGAGCTCATGCAGTGTCAGTGAGCTACTCGAGCCGATGCACCAGCTACCGCGCCCATCAGTCGCGATAAAGCTACGCGGCGCGCGCGCCGTCTTGTTGAGCCCGCGCACCACGCGCCCATGCTCGACGAGGAACGGTCCCGCCTGGAGCGCCTCCTTGATGGAGCTCAGTGGGCGACTGATGAGCTTGCTACGCTCGAGGCGCACGCTGCTGCCCGTATCATAGAGGACACCCGATACGGTGAAAGAAGCCCCCCGCGCCAGACGCCCTGCAATCGTGCGCCCCTCGTGGCGGATGATGCCCAGCGGCGGCTTTGAGTCACCCTTGGCAAAGTAGCCCCCATTGATCCCCGCCACGCAGTCGTGCTGCTGTAGCATCTCGCGAATATCCCCCTGTCCTTGGTCGAACACGAGGAGCTTCATCTCTCTGGAGTTAAATCGATAAATATCAATCTTATCGACAGAAAAAAACAAGTTCCCATTATCACGCGTGAGCTGCTTATAACCTGCCCAAGCAGGAGTCAACGCCAAGAAGAGAAGCACAAGCAAGGAGTAAATCATCACGCAGCATTCTATAGAATGCCAAGCCTCAGCACAAGCCAAAAAGTCCCCTCCTACTCGACAAAGCCGCCACGCACGAGCTCAAATAATCGCCTCTCTGTCGCCTCTCTGCGAAAGCACATTTTTAGGGGGCTTCTATTTTCTCGCGAGGTAAGATTTTGAGATGATTTTAGAG
>CAYJID010000106.1:0-7291 GCA_964370135.1 uncultured Akkermansia sp.
AAATACCCCCTCATGCGCGCCGACGGCGTGCTCGTCACCCCCGCCGCCTTCGAGCCCCTCGACCGCTACGCGAACCACGATGTCGACATCGTCGTCGCCGACATCGCCGTGAAGGGCTCACGCATCAGCATGAATGGCAAGGAATGCGACTTCCTCGCGCTCCAAGAGAGCGTCCAGCGCGCGCTGGAGATGGGCGAGGGCTTCCTACGCCTCATCGAATCGGGGAAAGACGAGCAGCTGCTCAGCCTGCGCCTCAGCTGCCCCAGCTGCGGGGAGAGCTACTCCGAGCCCGAGCCCGCCAGCTTCTCCTTCAACTCACCGCGCGGCTGGTGTACTACCTGCATGGGGCATGGCTACGTCAGCAGCGTGAAGCTCAAGGACGAAGACAAGCTCTCCGAGCTCGAGAAAGAGCTGCGCTACGACCGCGACCGCGAGAAGGCGGCGGCGAAGGAAGACACCCGCGAGCTCTGCCCCGACTGCCACGGCGCGCGTCTCAATCCCTTCGCCCTCGCCGTCCAGCTCTTTGACCAGCCCATCTCGTCTCTCGGCGGGCTCAGCGCCACGCAGGCGCGCGCCCTCATCGGCGGCTGGAGCTTCACGGGGCGCGACGAGCTCATCGCGCGCAACGTGCTCGCCGAGATCACGCAGCGACTCCACTTCCTCGACCGCGTCGGGCTGGGCTACCTCACGCTCGACCGCTCCGCCACCACGCTCTCGGGAGGCGAGACCCAGCGCATCCGCCTCGCCGCCCAGCTCGGCTCCGAGCTACGCGGCGTGCTCTACGTCCTCGACGAGCCCACCATCGGACTCCACCCCAAGGACAACGAACGCCTGCTGGGCACACTCGAAGAACTCAAAAACCGAGGCAACACCCTCATCGTCGTCGAGCACGACATCGACACCATGAAGCACGCCGACAGCATCATCGACCTCGGCCCTGGGGCGGGCATCCACGGCGGTGAGATCATCGCGCGCGGCGACTTCGCCACGCTCGCCGCCATGCCTGAGTCCAAGACAGGCCTCGAGCTCGCCCATCAGCACCGCCACAGCGGCTCCTCCCTCCCCGTGAAGGGCAAGGACGTGCAGTACCTCGAGCTCAGCGGCTGCTGCCTGAACAACCTGCAGAACGTCACGCTCAAGCTCCCCCGCGCGCGCTTCACCGCCGTCACAGGGCCCTCAGGCGCGGGCAAGACCTCGCTCATCACCGGCACACTCTCGCTCGCCGTCAGCGACGCGCTGGGGACGAAAAAACTCAGCCGCGCCGAGAAAAAACTCTGGAAAGCCAGCAAGGGACTCGACAGCGTGCGCGCCCTCTATCAGGTCGACCAGAGCCCCATTGGCAAGACGCCGCGCTCCACACCCGCGACCTACATCGGCATCTTTGATGAGATCCGAAAGCTCTTTGCCATGAGCCCCGACGCGCGCCGCCTCGGCTTTGACGCAGGGCGCTTCTCCTTCAACACCTCGGCAGGACACTGCGAGACCTGCAAGGGCACAGGGATGGAAAAGCAAGAGATGGATTTCCTCCCACCCTGCTCCGTCCCCTGCGAGAGCTGCCGCGGCGCGCGCTACAACTCGCGCACGCTGCAAGTACGCTACAAGGGCAAGAGCATCGCCGACGTCCTCGCCATGAGCATGGAGGAGGCCGCCGACTTCTTCGCCGCCCAAGCGCGCCTCGCCGAGCCCCTGCGCCTGCTCTGTGAGACAGGACTGGGCTACCTCAGCCTCGGGCAGGCGAGCAACACGCTCTCAGGCGGCGAGGCTCAGCGCATCAAGCTCGTCGCCGAGCTCATCAAGGGACGCCGCGCCGCGCTTAATGCTATCAAGAAGGGCAAGGCACTCCCACAGGATCTCTACCTCATCGAAGAGCCCACCATAGGCCTCCACCCCCATGATGTGAATCTTCTCATCGGCGTGCTGCGCCGTCTCGTCGAGATGGGCAACACCGTCGTCGTCATCGAGCACAACCTCCAGCTCATCGCGGAGGCGGACTACATCATCGACATGGGACCCGAGGCGGGAGACGCTGGCGGCACCATCGTCGCCCAAGGCACGGTGAAGCAGGTCGCACGTAGCAAGTCGAGCGCCACCGCGCCCTTCCTACGAGAGGAGATTGCGGCGAACTAAGCCAGCAGTGAGAGCAACAGAGCCTTCACCATGCAGAGGTAGACGGTCAGGCGCGAGATTTTTACCTTCCCTAGCCCCTCTCGCTCTCTCTGTCCCTCTGCGGCAGCCTGTGCCAGCTTGTCCAGCGTCTTGAGCCCCAGCAGGGCGGGGAGCATGGCGGTGAAGCGCAGGCGCAGCCCCGTCAGCCGCTTGCTGTAGGCGACGCCATCCAGTAGGAAATGCCGCGCGCGCAGCGCCCATGTCTTCGGATCACCGTAGAGATAGTGCCGTCCGCGCGCCGCATCCTCCGCCTGATCGCGCAGGATATTCACCAGCTGTAGCCCCTGCCCGTAGCGTATCCCCGCCTCCAGCAGGTCGTCAAACTCCACCCCACGGCTGTAGGGCGTGATCGCCTCGCGCCCCAAGCGCGTCCAGTACTCGCCCACACAGCCCGCCACCTGATAGCAGTAGCGCAGCGTATCATCCTCGCTGTGCACCTCGGAGTCGGATTGGAAATACTCGATATCCCAGATCTGCCCATCATGGATAGGCTTGAGCACGCGAATCGTCAGCTCCTGCTGCACCGAGGGCAGCGCGCGCAGCAGGCGCAGGCAGTCCGCATAGTGGCGCAGCAAGGTCGCCTCCGCGGGCGACTCCTGCGAGTCCGCCATCGGACCATGGATCGTCTCCAGCAGCGCGACCTGCTCGGTGACCCGCAGCCCATCCTCCATGATCAGCGACTTCATCCCGCGCAGCATCTCGAGACGCCTCTCGGGAGACGCCTGCGAATTATCCGCGACACTATCGCTCGCACGCGCCAGCAGATAGCCGACGCTGATCGCGGGGCGCATCTCGGCGGGGAGGAATACCATGCTGAGATAGAAGCTCCTAGAGACAGCTTTGAGGATAGGTTCGAGAGGGGTGTCTTCTGTGCTAGCGTCCATAAGTATTGATTATGCAGCTTTTTGGCGAACAGGCAAGGCATTTTCCCATTCCTGAGCGGTGATTTTCTACTAGCAGCATCGCCAGACTGCACCTCAGGTGAAAAAATCTATCTCAAGGGATGGGATACTTCAACCAAAGATGAATCTGCTATACTACATATAGTATTTACGTGAATAACTCATGTCTACACGTTGTGAAAAGTGATTGACATCATGCCTCTGATGAGCTACATTCACGCTCGACACAGCTAGGAGAGGAGCTGCACGCAGCCCCTCTCCTCCCCTCATCCTCGCTGCTGAGATCTACATCACTGTACTTTCTATGCCCATGCCCCAGTCGCCCAACTCCTCACTGCCCTCAGACGACCTCCTCGGAGGCCTCCGCATGGATGCCACCACTACCACCACCAAGAAGAACAGCAGCAGCAAGTCCCCCAAAAAACGCGCCCCGCGCAAGCCCAAAAACACCCCCCAACCCCAGCCCCCATCCACAAGCGCGCCCCATCCCGATATCCCTCTCATGAACTCATCCCCTGCATCCCCAGCCGACACCGCTAGCGACGCCCCCGAGGCGAGCGCCACCCCTGCCACGGAGCCCCAGACCATCCTCCAGCTGCGCGACGGCAGCAGCATCCAGCTACCCGTCCGCAAGAGCCTACTGGGCGGCCTGCGCTTCACCCGCCACTTCTCCAGCGACAAAAAGCACCCCTACGCCGAGTGCCTCTGGAGCCAGCGCGACATCACCATCAAGGACTGGAAGACAGGCAAGACCATCTACGAGCGCCTCGGCGTCGAGACCCCCGCCCACTGGGATGAGAACGCCGTGCGCATCACCGCTGACAAGTACCTGTTCGGCGCGACCCCCGGCACGCCCGAGTATGAGAACAGCTTCCGCAACATCTTTGACCGCATCGCCAACACCTACACCGTCTGGGGCTGGGAAGAAGGCTACATCGAAAGCCTCGATGACGCCTCCATCCTCAACGAAGAAATCAAGGCCATGCTCGTCACCCAAGTCTGGGCGCCGAACTCCCCCGTCTGGTTCAACATCGGGCACTGGGAGCAGTGGCGCTGGGGACGCCCCGACCTGCGCCAGATCTTTGACGGCCATGGGTCAAAAGCCTACCATACGAAGGGCACACCCGGCAACCTCGAGACCCACAAGCTCAGCAGCACCTACGAATACCCCCAGTGCTCCGCCTGCTTCCTCACCGAGGTCAAGGACGAGATGGACGACATCCTCGCCCACCTCATGACCGAGGGTCGCGTCTTTGCCAGCGGCTCCGGCGTCGGGGTGAACATCTCCACCCTGCGCTCCTCCTACGAGCCTATCCGCGGCAAGGGACGCTCGTCTGGTCCCATCAGCTTTGACCGCGGCTGGGACCGCATGGCAGGCGCCATCCGCTCGGGCGGCAAGACACGCCGCGCGGCGCGCATGGTGCTCATGTACTCCGACCACCCCGACATCTTCGACTTCATCGCCGCCAAGCAGCGCCAAGAAGACGTCGCCAAAGTCATCCTGCGTGAGCACAACGTGCACCTCGACCTCATCAAGATCGCTGAGGCCAAGCTCATCACCGGCAGCCCCGCCGAGCGCGCCGCCGCCCGCGTCATCCTCGCACTCCCCCTCGCGACAGAGGCCCAATTCGACCCCCACATGGACGCGCTGCTCTACGGCGAGACCCTGTCCAATCAGAATGCGAACCACTCCGTCTCGCTCAAGGGCGACTTCTGGAAAGCCGTCGAATCCAATGGCAACACCTACACCCGCTGGGTGACCAACCCCAGCCACATCGTCCACACCTTCCGCGCCACCGAGCTGCTGCAGAAGATGAGTGAAGCCATCTGGGACAATGGAGAACCCGGTGTCCACAACAACGACCTCATCAACCTGTGGAACCCCGTCAAGAGCCTCGGCGAGATCTCGACCTCCAACCCCTGCTCCGAGTACATCTTCCTGAATAACACCTCCTGCAACCTCTCGTCATTCAACGCCTACCGCTTCCTCAAAAAAGACGCCGACGGCCGCCCCAGCTTTGACGCCGACGCCCTGCAGCACGCCGCACGCCTCGCCATGGTCTGCGCGGATCTCAACATCGAGCGCGGCGGCTTCCCCATCCCCGAGATCGCCGAGGGCACCTATCGCTTCCGCACCACAGGCATAGGCTACGCGAATGTAGGCGGCGCGCTCATGAGCCTCGGTGTCCCCTACGACTCCGACGAGGGACGCTGGATCGCCAGCCAACTCTGCTCCTGCCTCACCGCCGCCTGCTGGAGCGCATCTGCAGAGATGGGACGTGAGCTGGGCTCGTATCTCGAATACGACAGCACCCAGCATGACCTCAAGGCCGTGCTCAACCTCCACAGCCTCGCCCAGCAGCTCAACCAACTCATCGCTGAGGGCAAGGTCGGCGACAAGAGCGTCGAAGCCGTCATCGAAGAACTCATCAAAAACGCCCCCGGCGCACTGCCACAGGCACAGGGACTCGACGCCTCCTTTGCGCTCCAAGCCCTCGTCCGCAGCTACCTCGCCCCCGACACGCTGAACAGCAGCCGCATCGCGCCCGCCCGCAGCCTCGCGGCGAAGGCACTCGAGCTCTGGGAGCAGTCCACACGCGACGGCGCCTTCCGCAACTCCTTTGTCTCCGTCATGGCACCCACCGGCACCATCTCAGCCCCCCTCGGCTGCTACGATGAAGGCACCACCTCCATCGAGCCCGACTACACACTCGTGAAGTGGAAGCAACTCTCGGGTGGCGGCATGATGAAGATGTTCAACCGCCTCTCACTGGAGGCTCTCCGCACACTCGGCTACTCTGAACCACAGGTAAGAGAAGCCGCCCTCGAAGTCGCCGGCCTCGATGGCCTCATCACCGCCTGCGCGGGCAGTGTCGAAGAAGCCATCATCCAGCTGCTCGGCGACCCCTGTGCGAAGGCCGCGGGACCCGTACGCCTCGCATGGCGTCGCTGCGTACCCGCCTCTGCAGGGCGCAAGGAAGTCCAAGAAGCCGTCAGCTACCTCTCGAATGGGGCACATGCTGCGCTCTTCAACGCCGACCAGCTCCTCGTCGTCAACGGCATGAGCCATGTGGAGAACATCCCCTGGCTCGACGAAGCCGACCTCGCCGTCTTTGACTGCTCGGCGACGAATGGCGACGGTGTGCGCTCCATCTCCCCTGCGGGACACCTGCGCATGCTCGGAGCCGTGCAGCCCTTCATCTCGGGAGCTTGCTCCAAGACCGTGAACATGCCCGTCAGCGCGACCGTTGCGGACATCTATGAATCCATCATCATGTCGCATGAATTCGGCGTGAAGTGCATCGCCCTCTTCCGTGCGGGCTCGAAGGCGAACGCTGTTTATATGGTCGACACGCCAGAGACGCGCAGATTCAAGGCCGACCACGTCTGGGAACAGCTCGTTGCCAGTGGACAGGAAGCCATTAACCAAATCATCGAAGAAGCCTCAAAGCCCTTCCAGCGCAAGCTACCTGGGCGTCGTCTGGGGCAGACCGTGAAATTCTCTGTGAGCGGGCAGCTCTCGGGCTACCTCACCGTCGGGGTGTATCCTGACGGCACCTGTGGGGAAGTCTTTGGACGCCTCGGGCAGGTGGGCTCCTTTGCCTCGGGCATGTTTGAAGCCTACTGCAAGCTCCTCTCCTCCGCGCTGCAATTTGGTGTGCCTCTTCGTGAGGTCGTGAAGAGCTTCCGCTCGTACTCCTTTGAACCCTCGGGCTTCTGTCGAGTGGGGGATGAAGGAGATGGGGACATCTGTGGGGACATCCGCTCCTGCTCGTCGGTGGTGGACCTCATAGCGAAAATCCTTGGATGGCTCTTCCCTGAGAGCAACGACTGCCGCCTGCGCGACATGTTTGATAGTACGGGGCAGAGCATGCTGCAAACGAGCAGTGCGGCGACGCAGGTGAACGTACTGCCACCGCATATGATGGACAGTCGGAAGCACCCTGCATTGGAGAATCCAGAGCCTGTGAAGGAAGGTGGGCTGAATGGGGCGTCGATCTGCCCGCAGTGTCACTCGCTGGCGTATGTGCAGGATGGGAAGTGCAAGTCTTGCCGCTCCTGTGGATTCAAGGACGGCGGCTGCGGCGAGTAAGCGTCATTCTATCTTAATGAAGCCGCATGAGCAGACTATTGCTATTGCTCATGCGGCAAACAAAACCGCGGTATCACCCAGCCGCGAAAGAAATTGGATTCTTAAGGTCTAGACCTTAAGCGATCTCCGG
>CAYJID010000107.1:0-7289 GCA_964370135.1 uncultured Akkermansia sp.
CAGCATTGGAGGAAATAGCCCTCCGCCTGCGCCGCATCCTGCCTATCCTCCGAGAGATCACCCAGATTGTACACCACCTCCGCCTGATCAGCCAGATAGAGCTCGTCGCGCTGCGCGAGCAGCTTGTAGATCTCATGGCTACGCTGGAAGCACTGCACCGCCTCATCATAGTACTGCACCGCATGATAGAGCAGCCCCAGATTGTTCTGCGTCATCGCATAGTCAGGCAGATACTCATCGGGATTCAGACTGACGAGGTCCTCATTGATCTTGCTCGCTGTCAGGTAATGACGCTCCGCCTCATCGTAGCGATCCATCTCGGAGTAGAGATTGCCTATGTTATTAAACACATTCGACAGCATGGGCAGGAAGGTCGCGCTGCGCTGCGAGGCGAGCCCCTCATAGAGCTCACGCGCGCTCAGGTACGCCACCTCAGCCGCCTCCGTATTATCCTCATCCGCGTAGAGCTCAGCGACATACTCCTCACACCACGCCGCATCCGGCAGATACGCATCGGCATCCTCATGCGAGAGAGCGAGAAAGCGATCACGGATCAGTTCATACTGCGCCACCGTCGGCTCATGGAGATCCTCCTCATTGTACCAGCGACTCGTCAGCTGATTCTCCGCCAGCGCGGCCGCATCCTGCGAGAGTCCATGGATGCGCTGCAAATACGAGAGCACAAAGCGCAGGAGCTCGGAGATGATCTCCTCACCATTCTGACAGCGCGCCAGCTGGAGATGCTTCATCGCCGAGCCCAGCTGCGCGTGGAACTGCGTCGCCATCTCATCAGCCTCCGCCTCATCCTCACCGAGCACCATCAGCAGCACCTCACGCGCAGGCTGCTGCTCCACAGCATCCAGCGACACCGCCACCTCGCGCAGCACATGAGCAGGACAGTCCGTCGAGAGCAGGATCACATGCAGCTCACTGCCTACAACCTCGCGCGCATAGACCGACTGATACTCGACATGCCCACGCACATCCAGATTCTGCTCCTCCCAGCGCATGGGAAAGAGCGCGGGACAGTGGCTATTGTGAACGAGAGCGGAGAGCTCAAAAATAAAGCGTGCGCAGAGATCACTTTCAGACGTGTGATCTTCTGGCGCAGAGAGAAAAATCTGCATAGAGGTATGAGTCATGCTCTACACGGTATCAGAACGCGCAGAAAGGTCAAGAGCAGAATCTCCAGCGAGTCTAACAAAACGCATCAAGAAAAAATCCGCGTCATACACACTCAGATAGAAAAAATATGTAGATTTCCGCGTAGATTTCCGTACTATTAGGCAAGTCCTTGACTCGATAACTGTATCTCTAAACATATGCTAAAAAAAATCATTTTCGCCACCCTCCTTGCAGGTCTCGGAGTAGGAGCCTGGTTCTATTGGAACCAAGAGGAAGAAACCACCGTCACCTTCACCACCGTCAAAGCCGCGCGCGGTGAGTTCGTCAACAAGGTACAATCCACTGGCACCCTCGAACCCAAGGAACTCGTCCCCGTCGGCGCCCAAGTCACCGGTGAGATCCTCGAGCTCGGCCTCGACACCGACGGCAAGACCGTCGACTACGGCAGCAAAGTCAAGGCAGGTCAACTCCTCGCCCGCGTCGATGACACCCTCGTCGAGCTCGCCATCCAATCCTCTGAGGCCAGCGTCGCACAAGCCGAAGCCAACATCGCCTCTGCACACGCCAACATTGTGAAATCCGAAGCTGGCATCGTCCAAGCCAAGGCGAACAAAGACAAAGCCAACCGCAACCTCCAGCGCGCGAAGAAACTCGGCGTTGGCGAAGCACTCTCCCAAGCCAGCTACGACGACTACCTCGCCCAGTCCGAGAGTGCGGACGCCTCCTACGAATCCGCCATCGCCAGCCTCGAAGTCTCCAAGGCCGGTCTCCAACAATCCGAAGCCCAGCTCGCCAGTGCGAAAAGCAACCTCGCCCGCGAAATGCGCAACCGCGAATACACCCGCATCAAGCCCCCCGTCGATGGCACCGTCATCGTGCGACAAGTCAACATTGGCGAGACCGTCGTGAGTAGCATGAGCACCTCCGTCCTCTTCCTCGTCGCCCACGACCTCGCCGAGATGCAGATCTGGGCCAGCGTGAACGAAGTCGACATCGCCAAGATCAAGCCAGGGCAGAAAGTCAGGTACAGCGTCGACGCCATGCCCAACGAAGAATTCATCGGCACAGTCAACAAAGTACGACCCAACGCCACCATGAGCTCCAACGTCGTCACCTACATCGTCGAAGTCGACATCAAGAACCCCGAAGGCCGCCTGCTGCCCTACATGAGCGCGAACGTCTACTTCATCGTCGACGAGATCGCCGACGCGCTCACCGTCCCCGACACCGCCTTTGAATTCAAGCCCCGCCCCATCCTCATTGACGAATCCGTCCAGCAACAAATGACCGCCCGCCGCGAAGGCAAAGGCGAAGGCCGCCCCGAAGGCGCAGAACGCAAAGAACGCCCTGAAGGCGCAGGTCGCCCCGCTGGAGCTGGCAAGAAGAACAAGAACGTCGCCACCATCTGGAAAAAAATCAACGGCGACGAGAAAGTAGCCCCCGTACGCGTCATCCGCGGCATCTCCGATGGCAGCCGCTCCGTCGTCACCCTACTGCCCAACCAAGAACTCACCCTCGACGACGAAATCGTCACCGCCGTACGCGTCAGCAACCCCAATGCGGGCAAGGGCAAGAGCGGCAGCTTCTTTGGCATGGAGCGCCCCAAGCGCCGCGCCCGCAGCACCGGAGAAGGTGGTGGAGGTGGATCTCGCTAAGAGCCACCACGCATCGCAACCCCCATCCACGCCTCCCACCATGGCAAGCACACCCAACAACATCATCGAACTACGCGATATCACCAAGGTTTACCACCTTGGTGAAATCGACCTCCCCGTCCTCAAAGGCATCTCGCTAGAGATCCGAGAAGGCGAGTTCGTCTCCCTGACCGGCGCCTCCGGCTCGGGCAAATCCACCCTCATGAACCTGCTCGGCTGCCTCGACCGCCCCACCAGCGGTGAATTCTACATCGCGGGCAAAGACGTCGCAAAATACAACGTCAACGAACGCGCCAAGCTACGCAACGAGCGCATCGGCTTCGTCTTTCAGAACTTCAACCTCCTCGCCCGCACCACCGCGCTGGAGAACGTCATGATGCCTGCGAACTACGCGCACCCCGCCCGCCCCACCGCCGACATCCGCGCCCACGCCATGGAGCTCATGAAGCTCGTCGGCATCGACGACCGCCACCACCACACCCCCGCCCAGCTCTCGGGCGGCCAGCAACAGCGCGTCGCCATCGCCCGCTCACTCATCAACAACCCCAGCATCCTGCTCGCCGACGAACCCACGGGCAACCTCGACTCCACCACCTCGGTAGAAGTCATGCGCATGTTCCGCGACCTCAACCGCGAGAAAGGCATCACCATCATCATCGTCACCCACGACCCGAAGACAGCCGCCTACACCGACCGTGCCATCAACATGGTCGACGGACTCATCGCCGAAGGCATCGCGACCGAACTCACCAACGTCTCACTCGACAAGTCATGAAACCCTGGATCCTCTTCACCACCTGTTTGCGCGCCCTGACACGCAACCCCATGCGCGCCACCCTCACCGTGCTCGGCATCGTCATCGGCATCGCCGCCGTCGTCGCCATCACCGAGATAGGCGAAGGCTCCAAGCAGCAAGTCGCCAGCTCCGTCGCCAGCCTCGGCGCGGGCAAGATCATGATCTGGGGAGCCTCCACCAAGACCGCCGGCGTCAGCAGCGGCCGCGGTGGCAAAGCCTCCATGAAAGCCGAAGACGCCGAAGTCATCATGCGCGAATGCGCCTCACACGTCAGCCTCGTCTCCCCCGTCGTACGCTCCAGCGGACAAGCCATCGTCGATGGGGAAAACTGGAACCTCGGCAGCATCTACGGCGGCAACGAGCACTACCTCGAAATCGAAAACTGGAAAATAGCCCAAGGCCGCGCCTACACCAAGGAAATGGTCGATGACGCCGCCCGCGTCTGCCTCATTGGCAACACCGTCGCGGAGAACCTCTACCCTGACACCGACCCCATCGGCAAGGAAATCCGCATCCGCGACGTCGTCTTCACCGTCATCGGCGTGCTTGAGAAAAAAGGCTCGGGACACAACGGACAAGACCAAGACGACACCGCCATCATGCCCTGGACCAGCATCCGCATGCGCCTGCAGGGATCGCCCTCCACCGCCGTACTCAAGGAAGTCACCGCCAAGGCAAATACGGGAGTCAGCGTGCACAGCACCTACCCCGCCACAGGCGTGAACTACTACCCTGGCGTCGACCTACAAGAATACAGCGGAGCCCCGCACCCCATGCGTACCAAGACCGTTGATTTCATCGTCGTACAAGCCAAGAACAAGGAAGACGCCAACCCCGCCATGAACGCCATCGGACCCGTGCTACGCGCCGCGCACAAGCTGCAACCCGGCCAGCTCGACGACTTCCAGCTCCATGACAGCGCGCAATTCTCCAAGATGCTCACCAGCACCACCACCACCATCTCCACGCTGCTACTCGTCGTCGCGATGATCTCGCTGGTCGTCGGAGGAGTCGGTATTATGAACATCATGATGGTCTCCGTCACCGAGCGCACCCGTGAGATCGGCCTGCGTATGGCCGTCGGCGCAAGACCACGCGACATCATGTACCAATTCCTCTTGGAAGCCATCCTACTCTGCATCACGGGCGGCATCATCGGCATCCTGCTGGGGCAGCTCGCCTCCTCCATCGTCAGTGCGAACATGGGCTGGGTCACCACCACCTCCATGAGTGCTATCGGATACTCCGTCTCCGTCGCGGCCGCCATCGGCATCATCTTTGGCTGGTACCCTGCGTGGAAAGCCTCGCGCATGGACCCCATCGACGCGCTGCGCCACGAATAAGCGAACTTCCTACCCCCCCGTGCGACCACAAAAGAAGATGCGAAGCATCTTGGATTCTTAAGGCATTTTGCACTGCAAAATGAGACGAAGAGAGCCCAAGACACCTCTTGGGCGGTTCTCGCGAAGCGAGAACTCTGAGGATAGACCTTAAGCGATCTCTGGCGATCGCTCGCCGGCGGGTCTGGGCAGAGCCCAGCAGGGTCGAGGGACAGAGTCCCTCGTGGGGTCAAGGGGCAACGCCCCTTGCGGGTTCGGGCAGAGCCCGAGGAAACGCTGGATCGTAGATCCAGCAGGGCGTCAGTCCTAGGCAAATAAGCACACGCCCGCGCAGCAAACACCGCAAGGTAGCAACGCCGCCAACTGACGCCCCCGACCACCCCCGCGCGAAGCGCGGCAAACTCCCACCGTCGCAAACGCGAAGCGTCCCCACCACAGCCACCACCAAACCTTTTCAACCATACCACACATCTCATCCACACCATGCCCCTTTCCCGCACCAAGCAAGCCGCCCGCCTCTCCCTGCTCCTCCTCGCCCTGAGCCTGAGCAGCTGCAAATTTGGCCCCAACTTCATGGGCGCGAGCACCCCTGAGCTCCCCGTCACCTGGCAGAACGCCATGCCCCCCGCCAGCGCCACGGGCGACCTCGCCCGCTGGTGGAACCAATTCGGCGACCGCCAGCTCAACCAGCTGCTCAACACCGGCTTTGCCAGCAGCCCCGACATGATCAACGCCGCGCTCGCCATCTCGCAAGCCGAAGCCACCCTCCGCGCCACCCGCAGCGACCTCTTCCCCAGCCTCTCAGGCAGCTTTGGCGGCAACAACAGCGGCAGCTACAACAGCTCCACCTCGCACGGCAACTGGAGCGGCAGCCTCTCCGCCTCCTGGACCCCAGACATCTGGGGCGCGAGCCGCCGCGAAATCGAAGCCAGCTTCGCCTCGCTGGGCTCCAGCAAAGCCGCAGCGGACGCCACCCGCACCGCACTCGCCTCGCAGATCGCCAGCAACTACTTCCAATGGATCACCGCCAAGGAAAACCTCCGCATCGCCCGCGAGCAGCTCGAATACCAACAGCGCACCTACAACATCGTAGAAAAACGCGTCAACGTTGGCATGAGCGCCGGACTCGACCTCGAAGAAGCCCGCGCCACCATCGCCTCCACCCGCTCCAGCATCCCCCGCTACGAGGCCAACATCCGCACCTATGAGAACGCGCTCGCCCTGCTGCTCGGCACCACCGTGGACAAAGTGCACCTCAGCATGCCCAGCCCCAGCGTCTACAACAAAATCCCCCGCGTCCCCACCAACCTCCCCTCCGACCTCCTGCGCCGCCGACCTGACATCATCCGCGCCGAGAAGCAACTCCACGCCGCCACCGCGCGCATCGGCGTCTCGGTCGCCGCCCTCTTCCCCCGCATCTCACTGACAGGCAGCACCAGCGCGGGAGCAGGCAGCGACTTTGCCAACTTCTGGTCCGGCAGCACCTGGAGCCTCGGCTCCAGCGTCTCCCAAGTCCTGCTCAACCGCACCGCGCTCAAGGAAAACGTCAACATCGCCAAGCTCCAGCAACTCTCCGCCACACAGGACTACCGCAAGACCGTCCTCTCCGCCTTCTCCGAGGTCGAAGACGCCCTCATCAGCTACGCGCAATACACCCGCCAAATGCCCGAGCAGCAGAAAGCCCTCGCGGCGAACAAGAAAGCCGCCGAGCTCTCCCTACGCCTCTACGAAGCGGGGGAAACCGACTTCCTCAACGTCGCCTCCTCCGAGCGCGCCTGGCTCTCCAGCGAACTCACCCTCATCACCACACGCCAGCAGATACGCATGGCACTCGCGCGCCTCTGCACCGCCATGGGCGGCGGCTATGAAGTCAAGTGATCCTTTCGCCTGCATCGACCCACCCGCGAAAGAAATTGGATTCTTAAGGTTTAGACCTTAAGCGATCTCTGGCGATCGTTCGCCAGCGGGTCTGGGCACATTTTGCACTGCAAAATGAGACGACGAAAGGGCAGGGCACCTCCTGCCCGTCCGAGCGAAGCGAGGTGAGGAGGAACCCAGCAGGGTCAAGGGACGGAGTCCCTTGCGGGTTCGGGCAGAGCCCGAGGAAAGGCTGGATCGCAGATCCAGCAGGGCGTCAGTTCTGGGTTATGTAGCACGCGCCCGCACGGCAAACCCAGCACGGCGTCAACGCCGCAAACTGACGCCCCCGTCCACCTGCACGCGAAGCGCGCCACTTGTCCACCGTCGCAAACGCGAAGCGTCCCACCGAGCCACCACAAACGCGAGCACAAAAAAGCACCGCCCAAACAGGACGGTGCTTTTTAAGGGGGCTTCTAAATTCTCGTCATTCTAAATAAGAAAATTCAGAAAATC
>CAYJID010000108.1:0-7282 GCA_964370135.1 uncultured Akkermansia sp.
GGAGCTTCAATAGAGCTCCTATGCAAGATTATCCTTACATTCTAGGTTTTACCGCAGGGGAGCTCAGCCCGTGGCTCTCGACGCGCTTTGATCTCCCTCAGCATCGCAAGGGAGCAGCGCGTATTGAGAACTTTCTCGTCGAGCCCTACGGCGGCGTGACGCGTCGCTGCGGCAGCTGCTACAAGGCGGATTGCTTTGATCAGGAGGGCAACACGCGCTTCTTCCCCTTCACCTTCTCCGAGGACGATTACCTGCTACTTGAGCTCTACCCCGGTGGCATCCGATTCTGGAAGCACGACGACTGGCTGCGCACCGAGGCGGGCGACATCTACACCTTGGAGACCCCGTGGACGAGTGGCGAGGTGCTCAGAAGCCTACGATTTATCCAAGTCAATGATGTGATCTTTGTCACGGGACCGAGTATCTACCCCAGTCATATCAAGCGACTCGATGAGGTGTATTGGGTCTGTGAGATCTGCTCCTTTAACCCCATGCCCAAAGGACCTCAGATCTGTGTGAATGAAGAGGTGCAAATCTTCCGCAGCAACGGCGCTATTGGCGATACAGATTATATCGTCGACCTGCCAGACAGCTACCCTCTCACGATTCAAGACGCAGAGCTCGAAGACATCGAGCATGTCATCATCAATGTGACCGTCGAATCCAGTGAATACTACCTCGAGCAGACCTTCACCAATACCCCCAAGCTCATCAGCAATCTCCTAGAAGAGACGAGCCTCGATGTCGGGCAGGTGGTCTCGATCAAGATTGATGGCACCAGTCATTATAGCTACTACACGGTCATACGGCCGTGGAAGTTCACCTACTGTGTGCGCAGCACGCACCCATCAGGCTATCCCTCCTTCTTCTCCCCTGGGGCAGCTTGGCTTCCTTCGACGGGCAGCCCCCTCTATGTACCCGGCGGCTGGAGCCTCAAGACGACAGGAACGTGGAATTCAAATTGGGAATTGCGCCGCGCCTACCCCACGGCGACAGATCTCCATGTCAACGACTATCGACTCTGGGACTGGCATCGCGTGCACCAATTCTCCCAATCGGCCTATTCCGAGCGGCAGAACTGGGCATTCAGCGACTATGAAAAAGAGCCCTCGCATATGCTGCTCTTCTGCCTCGACTCAAGCACCTACAACACCAGCAGCCCCTTCTATTTCCGCGTGGAGCAGGCTACGCATGATGTCAAGCTGCGTGTCCTTGGTAGCCAAGATCACAGTACAAAGAGAATTCGCGTCAGGCTCGAAGACCCGCTCGTCACGCTGCCGGACAACTTTCACCCCAAGCAGATCTGCTTCTCGGCCTTTGGCTATGTGAATGGCTACCCCAGCTTCTGCGGCATGCACGAGGGGCGACTCTGGCTGGGTGGCACTGTCGCTCAGCCCACGACGCTGCGAGCTAGCGCGCTGGATGATTTTTATAATTTTCGCCTCGGCTCTGATGCCGATCATGCCCTCGAGCTCACGCTCGCCTCCAGCAAGCAGAGCCGCATGTGCTGGATGAGTACGGAGCGCGGTTTGCTGCTAGGCACGAGTGACGCGGAATGGCTGCTCGTCAGCGGGGATGGCAGCGGTATTAGTACCACGAGCGCCTCCTTCCGCAAGGAATCCACCGTCGGCAGTGAGAACAAGGAAGCCCACGGGGTGGAGAATAGCGTCTTCTATGTCCAGCGCGGCGGCAAGCGCCTACGAGAGATTTCCTATAAGCTTGAGGCTGACGGCTACACCTCCAGCGATACCAGCCTCTTTGCCGAGCACCTGTTCAAGGCAGGGATCAAGGAATGGGCGGTGCAGCGCGGCTCTAGCACGCGCGTCTGGGTGCTCATGGAGGATCACACGGTCGCGGTGCTCACGACCAATGTCGCGCAGCAGGTCACGGCATGGCAGCGTGTGAGCTTTGCAGGAGCGGAGGTGCTCCACATCGCCTGCATGGTATCGCGCAGCAATCACGATGACGATATCTGGCTGGTCATGAGACGCGGCGGGCGCGTGTCCATCGAGTGCATCGAGGATGGGGACATCTACCTCGACTCCTACATCCAAGCAACGGTGACAGAGGGGAAACTCAGCTGCCCTCACCTCGCCAACCAAGAAGTCTGCTACTACCCTGAGCAAGATCCCGATGCCAGCCAGACAATACAGCTCGGCGAGGAGGGGCTGATCACAGATCTCGATGCGCATGAGGGCAGCAGCTACATCATTGGCTGCAAGATGCAGTCGCAGCTCGAGACCTTTCCCGTTGAGCAGGCGAATAGCTACAACACAGTCAGTCAGCAGGCGCGTGTGAAGCTGCGCCTACTCGACAGCGGCGCGAGCTTCCGCTACCGCGCCTCCCACGTCGAGCGTTGGGAAGAGTACGACCCCGCACGCGACCACCTCAACTATCCCTACACAGGCGCGATACGTGTCACGCAAATACCTGATCCGGGCGTGGGACAGGGCTTTGCCATTGCGACTGACTCACTACGCCCCTTCAACCTCCTCTCACTGAGCATTGAGAATGATTTCCACGGGCGATGAGTCCATACTAAAAGACGGCAATCGCGCCATGGCGGTTGCCGTCTTTTAAAATTGTAGGATGAAAGCATCAGCCCCCAAAGAGCCCCTTAAAAGGATTGCCACCCTTACCACCCTTCGGCAGCTTCGGCATTCCCTTCCCCCCCATGAGCGCGGAGAGATCAGGCATCCCCTCAGGCATCTTGCTCATATCAGGCATAGGCATACCACCTTTACCCGCTGGACCGCCCTTGCCGCCCATCTTCTGCATTGCCTTCATCATGCCACCCATCTTCCCCTTGCCGGTCATCATGGATTGCATGTCTTTGAAATTCTTGATCAGACGGTTCACCTCCACCTCAGAGCGTCCCGAGCCGCGCGCAATGCGGCGACGACGCGAGGGGATAAGCAGCTTCACATTACAACGCTCTGCTGGTGTCATCGACAACACGATAGCTTCCATGTGCTTAATCTTCTTGGGATCAAGCGCGCCATCTGGAAGCTGCTTCTTGAGCTTGCCAAAGCCAGGGAGAAGTCCCAGCAGTCCTTCAAGCGGTCCGAGGTTCTGCATCATGCGCATCTGACTAAGGAAGTCATTGAAATTGAACTCCCCGCTCATCATGCGATTCATCGCATTCATCGCGGATTTCTCATCAATATTCTGCGCCGCCTTCTCCACGAGCCCCACAATGTCGCCCATGCCAAGAATACGGTCAGCCATGCGGCTAGGGACGAAGTTCGTCAGCATGTCGAGCTTCTCACCCTCACCCGCGTACTTAATAGGCTTGCCCGTCACCGCACGCATCGAGAGAGCCGCACCACCGCGCGCATCACCGTCAAGCTTTGTCAGAATAATACCCGTGAGACCGACTGCCTCGTCGAACTTCTGCGCGACACGCACAGCCTGCTGACCCGTCGCCGCGTCGGCAACAAGGAGAGCTTCTTGAGGCTTGATAAACTTGCTCAGCTTGCGCAGCTCCGCGATGAGCGTATCATCGACTTCCTGACGACCCGCGGTATCAAAAATAATGAGGTCGTGCTCCTGACCCGATGCCCACTTCAACGCGTCCTTCGCAACGCGGATGACATCCTTCTCACTCGCGCTAGGCGTATAGATAGGCACGTCGATCTGACCTGCCAGTGTGGCGAGCTGGTCGATAGCCGCAGGACGGATGAGGTCGCAGGCGACGAGCAGGGGCTTGCGTCCCTCGGCCTTGAGACGGCGGGCGAGCTTCGCACTTGTCGTCGTCTTGCCCGCGCCGTTGAGACCGACGATGAGAATGTGTGCCGGAGGCGTGAGATCAAGCTCGACTGCCTCACCACCGAGCAGAGCGGTGAGCTCATCTTGGAAAATCTTGACAATCTGCTCACCGGGCTTCACCGTCTTGATGACAGCCACGCCCATGGCCTTTTCCTTCACATGGGCGATGAACTCGCGCGCCACGCTGTATTCTACGTCCGCATCCAAGAGCGCCATGCGCACGTCGCGCATCGCATCGGCGATGTTGGATTCAGAGATCTTGCCCATGCCGCGCAGTTTGCGGAAGGTGTCGTCGAGTTTGTCAGATAATAGTGAAAACATGAGAAAAGGTTCACAGAATCTTAACAAATGACGCCCCCACTTGTCAAGGAACATCCCCCGCAACGGTCTGGGATAGCACATATTTTTATGTGGCCAATCGCGACGTACTCGCGACGATGCAATCAAGGATTGACAGTTTAGAGCTTTTCCTGTAGTCTCTCCGCCCTATGGCAGGTATCATTGTAGCACCAAAAGCGCGTATTTTTCACGGTCATGACTGGGTCTATGGCTCAGAGGTGAAGGCCGTATTTGGCAACCCTCAGCCCGGAGACGTGATCCTGCTCAAGGATCAGCGTGACAAGTACCTCGGCTCTGCGATGTACAACCCCCACTCACAGATCATTGCACGCCGCTTCTCGCGCCGCAAGCAGGACCTCGACCGCGAGTTCTTCATCCGCCGCATCACGCAGTCCATCCTCCTGCGCGAGCGCTGGCTGCCCAATGAAAAACTCCTGCGCCTCGTCTGGAGTGAGAGCGATGGTCTCCCAGGTCTCATCATCGACAAATACGACGACGTCTACGTCATCCAGACGCTCACCATCGCTATGAATCTTCGTCTCGGACTCATCCGCGACATCCTCGTGGATCTGCTCGAGCCCCGCTGCCTCATCGTGCGCAACGACTCGCCCATGCTCATCGCCGAGGGACTCCAGCAGGAGACCTATGTGGCCTATGGCACCGAGCCCGAGCCCTTTGAAGTCGAAAGCAACAGTGGGCTGAAATTCCTCGTCGATCTCGCCACAGGGCAGAAGACAGGCCTCTACCTCGACCAGCTCCAAAACTACGAAGAAGTCGCCCGCTTTGCCAAGGGCCGCCGCGTGCTCGACTGCTTCTGCAATCAGGGCGGCTTTGCCCTCGCCTGTGCAAAGGCTGGAGCAGCTCAGGTGACCGCCGTCGATATCTCGGCTGATGCGATGGAGTCTGTCCAGCGCAACGCGAAGCTCAACGGCGTTGAGATCGACTGCGTGACGGAAAATGCCTTTGACTTCCTTAAGCGCGAGAGCGACCTCGTCCGCCAAGGCGGCGATCCCAAATGGGACCTCATCATCCTCGATCCCCCGAGCTTCACTCGCAACAAGAAGAGCCTCACAGGCGCTATGCGCGGCTACAAGGAAATCCACCTGCGCGCCATGCAGATGCTGCCCCTCGCAGGTCTACTCTCGACCTTCTGCTGCTCGCACCACGCCAGCACGGCTCTCTTCAAGCAGAGCATCGGAGAGGCCGCTGTCGACGGACGCAGCACCCTACGCCTCATCGGCAACCACGGTCAGCGCCCCGACCATCCCGTCATCCTCAATATGCCTGAGACAGAATACCTGAAGGGCTTCACCTTCGAGACCGTCCCCGGACGCTAAGATAAATTAACACATCATAAAACAACCCTCTCAAGGTGACCTTGCAGAGGGTTGTTTTTTGTACTATCCGATCCATCAAGAGTAGGCGCGCACGAGTGCGTCGTAGCAGACTCCCGAGCCGCCGAAGATGTCTAACGCGCTGCCGACAGTGGCGTCGATGCTGCCTGCGCTGAGTTCGTCAATGAGGGCGAAGTCTTCCAGCGCGCGTATACCACCAGCATAAGTCATCGGACGACCACGCCATGCGCCGAGGAGGGCGACGAGCTCGCGGTCGATGCCCTCGCATTTCCCCTCGACATCGGCGGCATGGATGAGGAACTCATCGCAGCGATCGGCAAGGGAGTCGAGGACGGCGTGTGTGATGTCCATGTCGGTGAGCTTTTGCCAGCGATCCATCGCGACTGTCCAGCCCGTAGCGGTGCGGCGGCAGCTGAGGTCGATGACGAGCTTTTCCTTACCGACGCGCTCGACGAGCGCGTCGAGGATGTGGGATTGGAAGCGTCCCTCGCGGTCAAAGAGCGCGCTGGTGATGATGAGATGCGAGGCTCCCGCATCGAGCCATTGCTGGGCATTTTCCAAATGAATACCACCGCCGAGTTGCAAACCCTGCGGGTAGGCCGCTAGCGCACTACGTGCGGCCTCATCGTTGCCAGGCCCCAGCTTGATGACATGCCCACCTGTGAGTCCGTCGCGCTGGTAGAGCTCGGCGTACCATGCGGCGTCATGCTCGGAGACAAAATTGGTTTGAAGGCTGCTCGTCGCACTCTCGAGAGTGCCACCGACGATTTGCTTGACTTGGCCATGGTGCAGGTCGATACAGGGGCGAAAGCGGGTCATGCCCCCATTATACTCGCATGCTGCCACTTGGCAAGGGAAAGTAGAGCGGCATCTATTGATAAATATCAATGCCGAGCTCCATGAGGTCGGTGAGCGACACCGCGCAGGGATCGGGGGCGAGCCAGTGATCGGGCTCGATCTCGCGCGGTGTGCACTTCATCACCACTCGTTGTGAATTTACGCCGCCTGCCACGTCGTAACTAATGTACAAATAATGAGGCTCCTACATTATAAGAGCCTCACTGATTATAGCTTAAGTTTCATCCTTGGGTGGAAAAGGATCATTGCCATAGCTATTGCCGCCGCGAATTGTTCCATCACGGCGATGAATTTTAGTCTCACCTTTGAGTTGTCGCCCCAACGTATTCGCGTATATCTCGGCTAGCTTTTGGGTCTCAAAGGTAGCGCGTGGCTCAGTTTCACCTGATACCTTAACAGCCCATTCCCCTTTAGAGGGAACTATATGTATAGTTCTAAACATTTTATTCTAATTCCTTCCTATGAGGCAGTATTGAGTATTTCGTTATAGAAATAGAGCTTCCATTCAAAACGTGAATTATCGACCAAAGCTCAACCTGCATTGCGCAGTTGCTCGCTTATTTCTCTAGATTGAGAAATGCCTCTACCTAAGCTATGCAAATAACGTGCCAACTTGATGGTTATAAATCTATTTATATTATGTGTTGATTATTAAACATTTAACTATTTTCACTTAAACAAAGTCAGTCAGAAATATGTGACATAGTGTCGCACTTTTGGACATTTTGCCACACATTATGCGACAAAATGTCACACTATCTACGAGAATCTCTACTAAATCAAAAAAAATGACCAATCCGCACCCTAGTTCATGGAATCAAACTTTTCGTGAGAGCCCTCATCATTTCTTACTGATAAATATCAATGCCGAGCTCCATGAGGTCGGTGAGTGACACGGCGCAGGGATCGGGGGCGAGCCAGTGATCGGGCTCGATCTCGCGCGGGGTGAGGTTCATCCCATA
>CAYJID010000109.1:0-7120 GCA_964370135.1 uncultured Akkermansia sp.
AGGAGGATAAGCCCCTTCGGGCGCACCGTAGGTGTGCGCCCACGGCAGCAAGGAGCCAACGGCTCCGCAGGGCGTCAGTTCAGCTTGATAAGAACACGCCCGCGTGACAAACCCAGCATGGCAGCAACGCCGCCAACTGACGCCCCCGTCTATCCCCCGCGCACATTTTGCACTGCAAAATGAGACGACGAAAGGGCAGGACACTTCCTGCCCGTCTGAGCGAAGCGAGGTGAGGAGGATCGCGGCAAATTTCTACCGTCGCAAACGCGAAGCGTCCGCACCCACAACAGAGCTACGTCGCATCAACCAAGCTCAACCAAGCGAACAACACATGGATCAACACGTCAATCGCATACTCCCCCCATCTCCATTGCAAAAGTAAAACAAATATATTTTAGCTTGATGACAAGAAGCCTTTATGATAATTTTCCATACAAGGAGACACCCCCATCATTACCCATCCCCACACACATGCCCCCCCTCATCCTCACCCTGCTCCTCGCAGCAAGCACCCTGCCAGCCAGCGCGCAGACAGCACAAACCCCACCCCAGACCGAACTACGCGGCATCAAACAAGCCCTAGCCATCGAACAATTCATCGACCACCACGTCGCGCGCACCAACGTCAAGCTCCCCTACGACGCCCCCGCCTACCAAGCCATCCTCCAATCCCTCGACCGTCAGATCGCCCAGATCACCGACCCGCTCACCCTCTACATCACCAAAGTCATCATCTACGAAAACTGGCTATCAGGAGAACTAGGCTACGAGACCCCCAAAGGATGCCTCCTCTCTGAAGCCAGCACACGCCTGCTCATGCAGCTCGTCAAACAAAAGCATCACGACACCCATCACCTCTTCAAACAACTCCAGCGCACCTACGCCACCGACGCTGGAGCGAGCCTCCTCTACAAAGAACTCGAGCAAGAATACTTCCCCGCCCAAACCCAAACCCAAGCCCCTAAAATCACCCCCATCCACGTCGAGGTCGGCGGCGGTGACAAAGAGCTTGATTTCGACAAGCTGCGCAATCCCCTCATCAAGTAAAAAACTCCCCCCCCACGCCTCCCCCTGCGTGTTGCACCCCTGCTGCGCCGCCCTTCTCCTAGGCAGCGCAGCAAGGGCAGGGTGAAATTGAACCTAAAGCCCCTTTCTCAAAGCATCTTTGGCTAATTCGCTCCCCGCGTTCGCGGCTTTGTGGTACCAATCCAGCGCAATTTGTCTGCTCTTGGTCACCCCCCTGCCGTAATGATAGCAAAAACCGATGGTATACATAGCAGCAGCATTCCCCTTGCTCGCCGCCTTGCGATAATAGCTCATTGCCGCACTGTAATCACGAGGCACAGCACGTCCATAATAATAATGCTGACCGAGAAAGTACAACGCCGTATCATCGCCTCTATTTGCCGCTCGTTGGAAGATGTTAAAGGATCTCGCGTAATCCTTTTGCACCCCTTTGCCCATATAAAAGATGACCCCCTGCAACGCCATAGCGGACACATTGCCCTGCTCGGCAGCCTTGCTGTACCACTTCAGAGCTTGGATATAGTCGCGGCTTACACCTTTTCCATTGTAGTAGGCATTGGCGAGCTTGATCTGTGCTGTCACATCACCAGCTGCCGCCGATCGCTGTGTCGCCTTGATATTGCTCACGAGCATGAGCGATTGAGCCGATACCATGGGGGAGAGCAGAGCGAGCGCGAGCGCGCACGCAGATAGATATTTTTTCATATTGTGTATTTGTATTGTTAGATGATTAGAAAATGATCTCTTGAGAACCGCGTCACTTCTGCGCCTAGATAGATGCGCGTTAGAAGGACACTTTACCCTTCATGATCATCTCCAGAATACTCTATATTACACTGTAAGTCAATATTGTTATTTTCACACGATCCCATTCAGCTGACCACACACCGCTGCTGCGGCGTCCTTCTCACGGGCGCCGCAGCGTAAAACGAGGCATGACTGCCTAGATTCCCTTTTTTAGAATCTTTTGGGCTTTTGAGTAGCCCTTATTCGCAGCCTTGTGGTACCAATCCAGTGCAATTTGTCTACTCTTGGTCACCCCTTTGCCGTGATGATAGAAAAAGCCTACGCTATACATAGAAGCAGCATGCCCCTTGTTTGCGCCTTTGCGGTACCAATCCAGCGCGATTTGTTCATTCTTGCCCACCCCTTTGCCATAATGATAGCAATGACCTACGCTATACATAGCAGCAGCATGCCCCTTGTTCGCCGCTTTGCGATAATAGTTTAGCGCAGCTCTATAATCACGCGGTGTGGCATGCCCAAAGAAATAATGCTGTCCGAGAAAGTAGAACGCCACCGAACTGTCACTCCTATCTGCCGCTCGCTGGAGGAGATTAAAAGATCTTGAATAATCCTTCTTCACCCCTTGCCCTGCGTAAAAAAGTACCCCCAGCATCACCATGCCACGTGTATTGCCCTGCTCAGCAGCTTTGCCATACCACTTTAGAGCTTGAATATAGTCACGTTTTACCCCTTCTCCTTGGTAATAAGCATCGCCGAGCTTGGCCTGCGCCGCTGCATTACCAGCTGCAGCCGATCGCTGCGTCGCCTTGATATTACTCACAAGCATGAGCGATTGGGCCGACACCATGGGGGAGAGCAGAGCGAGCGCGAGTGCGCACGCAGATAGATGTTTTTTCATATTGTGTATTTGAGTTGTTAGATGATAAAAAAAATGATCTCTTGAGAGCCGCGTCACTCCTGCGCCTAGATAGATGCGCGTTAGAAGGACACCTTGCTTGTCATGATCATCTCTAGAATACTCCATATTATGCTGTAAGTCAACATTGTTATTTTTACATCGACCCAATTGAGCTGCCATCGTGCCGCGCCAGTGCGAGACTGCCTACAGCGACGCAGCAAATCCCCCATCTAGTCAAAGAGTAAAAGACCCGCGCGCATCTAATATATTTCATTTCAACTTGATGGCAAAAAAAAATGATGATACCTTTACATACAAGGAGGCACTAGCGTGCTAGAGGTACTAGCTCGTCTCCGCCTCCGCATGATCACCCCGCTGAGCCATGCGAGACGCGCTCTGAGCGCATCAAAATGGCAACCTACCATATACCATGAAATTCCCCACCATCAAAACCACCATCCTCCTGCTCGCCTGCACGGCAGCACTCCCCGCCATCGGCAACGATATCGATGATTTCGTCGAGACAGCAGGCAAAGGAGACATAGAAGCGCTAGCCAGCTACATCGACCAGGGAGTCGACATCCGCGCCCTATCCAGCAAAGGTGCCAGTGCCCTCGACCTAGCCGCGAAACATGGCCATCTCGAAATGGTCAAATACCTCATCGAAATGGGCATCCCTGTCGATCACGTAGACTCCGATGGCAACACGCCTCTCATGGAAGCATGCTACAGTGGTCGGCGCAAAGTGGCTGCCTACCTCATCAGTGAGGGGGCAGATGTCAACCATCGTGACAAGTCGGGTGGCACGGCGATACATGACGTCGCTCGCAAGGGGCATGCCGAAATCGCTGAACTGCTCATCAACTCGGGTGCAGATCCCAATGTCGTGCGCAACTCCGGCTGGGTACCCGTCTCTGAGGCCGCGCACCGCGGCTACCACGAGATTGTCGAGATACTGCTCAAGGCTGGAGCAGACCCTGGACTCTCCAACAAAAAAACCAAGATAACAGCACGTCAAGTCAAAGATGAGAAGGTGCGCGAGCTCATCAGCGAATACAGCCAGTTCGAAGACTAAGCCACCTCCACACAGACAAGCTAGCACCTCCTCTCACACGGCACGATGAGGGGGGAGGAGGCTAGCTTGCCTCTAATTGCAAGCTAGTCAGATCTGAGAAGAACAGCTGGCGCAAGCTGACACCGCAGTGCCAGCTTGTTGCACAGGCGCACGCCGCCGCTGAGGAGACGGGGCGACGAGCTCATAGAAGGGAGGGTCGTATCAGAATCACCGCATCAGAATGACTGCGTGAGAAATCTTGCCCAGATCCCCCCGCTGGGATACAATCTGCTCACCCTCCACCATGTTTGAATCCATCTTCGTCACCGCACGCCAGCTCTCCACACGCCCTCTCGTGGAGCACATCTCAGCCCTCCTAGAATCTAGCCTCACTCAGCCGCTGCCACCTCCTAGCCGCATTATACTCAGGGAAAAAGACCTCTGCGACGAGAGCTACAGAGAGCTCGCCCAGCGAGTGGCAGCACGATGTGAGCAGGCAGGCGTGGACTTTCTCTGGCAGAGTCATGTCGAGGCAGCACTAGCCCTGCGCGAGCAGCACAGCTACTGCCGCCGCGTGCAGATGGGGATGGGAGACTTTCTCCAGCTCAGTCAGAGAGCAGAGCATCAGGGAGTCAAGAGCTATTTTGATAGCTGCTGGGTCTCCGTACACAGCCTAGAGGAGGCGCAGCGCGCGGCCGCACTCGGGGCAGATGCCCTCATCTATGGACATGTCTTTGAGACGAGCTGCAAGCCGGGTATCGCGCCGCGTGGGACACAGCAGCTAGCAGACATCATCAGCAGCCTCGACATCCCCGTCTACGCCATCGGCGGTATCTCATCGCGCCAGCAGTACGAGGCTCTCGAGCAGCTCGGCTGCGCGGGAGCCTGCATCATGTCGGGGTATATGACGATGAGGGATCTTGCAAAATGAGCAGCTTCGGATTTTGCTGGCAGTTTGGATGAGAATTTGCGGCGTTTGGGCGCGCATAGCGAGCTATGTAAGCCCAAAAAGCCGCGAATTCTCGCCAAAATACTGCAAAAGACGTGCTGTGTCGCTCATTTTCGAAATTTACAATTTCCCAGAACTAATTTTGCAAGGTTCCCATGAGGTGATGCTGCTCACGCTGAGCAAATTTTATTTACGATGCGTGCAAAATATGCTAGCCTTGCTCTTATGAAGTGTATCTCCCTCGTCTGTTCTCTGTGCTGCATCACGCTCGTGAGCTCCTGCGCCTACACCCAGGTGCACAAAAATGTCAAGCAGCGCGGCAATTACTACAAAGGCTTCGAGGCCGATGCACCCGCCACCGTCTACGAGAGCCAAGGCCGCTGGTACCTCAAGGGGAAAAAATACCACCTGCGCCTCCACTACCCCGTGATCTATGATACCGTCTTCCTCGAGGGCGGTGAGCCCAGCCTCATTCACGTCGGCACCAGCCTCGGCGACGCCTACCAAGAGATCTCACAGGGCACCGCCATCGCCCTGAGAGAGCGCAATGGCTACGCCTCACTCCCCATCCTCCAGCGCGAGATGCAGGGCCTCGGCGCAGCCCCTGTCAGCACGCTAGCCAAGAACGCGAAGAGCTACCGCGTCAACGCCGAAATAGCCCACGCCGACACCCCCATACGCGTCACGTACGCCAATGCGAAGAACCAGTATAGCCTCGCGACAAAATCGCTCTCCTACCTCACATTTGCCACGGTCGACATCCCCGGCACCCTGCTCTACAACATCTCTATCCCCCTCATGGCTCCCTTCTACTTCTTTTACGATAACTATGAGGAATCTCAAAAGAACCCGTTTGAATAAAGGAGTTTATAACTTATTCACAAAAACCTGTGAATAGTATGTGAATAAGCTGTGAATTCATGTGTGAACAAAATTCTTACTCTCGATTCCCCCTCATTTCTCACAGATCTATTCACACAAAAAAGTCACTCCTTATCGCTGATTTTCAAAAACTCTAATAATTTTATTCACTTATTCACACCCCTTATGATGATGAATTTAAATTTAAATTCTTTATTATCTCTTTCCCCCTCCTCCCCTAGCTCATGAGCTTTTCACCTCCGACCCAGGCGCAGGACGAGGCATGGATGGAGCAAGCCCTAGGCCAAGCCACGCGAGGGCAGGGCCTCACCAGCCCCAATCCTCCCGTCGGCGCCGTCATCATCCAGCACCGTGACCATCTCGCCAGCCTCCCTCCCATCCATCATCCCGCCGCCCCCCAGCTCGGCGACTGGCAGCTCATCGGCGCCTCCTACCACCAGCGAGCAGGTGAGGCCCATGCGGAGCGCCGCGCGCTGCTCGATGCGCGGCAGCGCGGATACAGCGAGGAGCACCTACGCGGCGCCTGCATCTACATCACGCTGGAGCCTTGTAGCTCCTGGGGGCGCACGCCTCCCTGCACCGATGCCATCATCGAGGCCTCTCTCTCTCGCGTCGTCTATGCCTGCTGTGACCCCGATACACGCCATCAGGGGCGCGCAAAACGAATTCTGGGGCAGCAGGGCATCGAGGTCGTCGAAGGCGTTTTTAAGGCACGTTGTGCGCAATTGCTGCGCCCATGGTTTTTTGCCATCCAGCACAAGCGGCCTTGGGTCGTGGCGAAGGTCGCCACAAGCCTCGACGCACGACTGAGTCGCCGCGACACACCATGGCTCAGCTGCGCGCAGTCGCTGCACTACGCCCATCAGCTGCGCGCGCAGAGCGACGCCATCCTCATCGGAGGCGGCACACTGAGGAGCGATGACCCCTCCCTGACCATCCGCCTCCCAGAGGGCGAGCTCCCAGAGGGCAAGCAGCAGCCCTGGCGCGTAGTCGTCTCACGTGAGGCAGACATAGCGGCAAAGCATGCGCATAAAAAAATCTTCTCAGACGAGCACGCAGCGCGCACCCTCGTCTACACAGCAGTGGAGGACTGGGAAGAGCTGCTTCACTCCCTGTATCGGGAGCACGGAGTCGTCCAGCTCATGCTGGAGTGCGGCGGCAGCCTGCTCAAAGAATGGCTAGCGCGAGGGCTCATCCAGCAATGGGTGCAGATCATCACCCCACACCTCGCCGCAGGCCCCCATGAGCTGCTGGCAGGAGAAGATTATCTCGCGCTAGAGCCCCAGTGGGAGGAGAGCAGCTGGAGCCCATCGGGAGCAGACATGATCTACAGCGCGCTCATCGCTCAGGGTGATTTATATCATTCTGATGATGAATGATATATGTACTTATTGCGCGTTTGCTGAGATATCTTATCTAGGGGGCTTCTCTTCTCTTGTCATTCTAAATAAGGAAATTCAGAAAATCGCTTCACGAGGTAGCTTTTGAGCGCTTTTAGGCTGCATTTTCGGCACTCCGTCAGAATCGTATCATGATTTCCTCACTCGATAAGAAGGCTAGTATT
>CAYJID010000110.1:0-7098 GCA_964370135.1 uncultured Akkermansia sp.
GTATCAAGATCATCGGCAGCATCGAATTCCGCGAAGACATGCACATCGATGGCTGTATCGAGGGCGAGATCAAGTCCCAGACAGGCAAAGTAACCATCGGTCAAACCGCCCAAATCACAGGCAACATCAGTGCTGGAGAAGTCCACATCTATGGAGACGTCGAAGGTAATATCAACAGTCAGCTCTGCCACCTTAGCGAGCAAGCCAAGGTCAATGGCGATATCACCACCGACAAACTCTCGATGAAGCAGGGTGCACGACTGACAGGTCGCGCCGCCATTGGTTGATTTTTCACTCTTTTGGAAAAGATCGAAGCCTGCGAAGAAACTTTATCTTCTTCAGCAGGCTTCGTTTTCATGAGAGGTGAGATATAATAAATGAATTATTCTAGTTTTTGCTTGTCAAAAGGCTAAAACTATGTTTCAATCACTACACTTCTATGCCACAGTGGCGGAATGGTAGACGCAGGAGACTTAAAATCTCCCGATCATCTTGATTGTACGGGTTCGAGTCCCGTCTGTGGTAGGTAGTATTAAAAGTAAAACACAGGGCTTCATCGGAAACGGTGAAGCCCTTAACTTTGGGGAAGTGTTTAAAATTGTCTACGCCGCGACTGCTTGTTGAGACTTACTCTATTTCGAATCTACTGGATCTGCTCGGGTGCGAAGGTGAAGTCGATGAGTCCATTGTCTATATCGACGCGTAGAGGGACGACCTCGACTTGCTGTCCCGCGAGGTAGTAGCGCCCATCCATGGCACTCCATGCTTGCTTGCTGCGCTCATACCACCAGCGGGTGGTGTTGGGGAGTTGCTTGGCGGGGATGAGTCCCTGTAGCTGGAGCTCGGGGATGCGTACGAGTAGTCCCATCTCCCAGATCTGGTCGATAAAGGCTTGCCACGGGCGCGGGAGCTCTAGCTCGCTCTGTGCGGCGAGGTAGCTGAGTAGCTTGTGCTTGCGCGCTTCGTTCTCCGCACTGGCGGAGAGTCGCTCGGTCTCCGAGATGTGATCAGCGATGGATTGCATCTGGGTGGGGGTGGGTAGGGCGGGGCAGCCGAGGCTACAGAGGCGGCGCAGGGAGCGGTGGACGATGAGATCCGCGTAGCGGCGTATGGGACTGGTGAAGTGGCAGTAGTCCCCCTTTGCTAATCCGAAGTGTCCCAGTGGCTTTACACTGTAGCGCGCGCGCATCATGGAGCGTAGCAGCGATTGCTTGAGCATCATCTCATCGGGGCTCTCCTTGATGCGGGCGAGTACCTCGTTGAGCTCTTCACGTGAGGGGGTGTAGGAGCAGGGGATGTCGTACTGCTTGAGCAGTAGGGAGAGCTCTTGGAGCTTGGCTGCCATGGGCGCCTCGTGGATGCGGTAGACGGTAGGCGTGAGGGATTCGCGCAGTTTGCGCGCGACGGCTTCATTCGCCGCTAGCATGAACTCCTCAATGAGCTCGTGGGATTCATCACTCTGCTCCATGTGGATATCGGTGATTTCTCCATACTCGTTGCTGACGAGCTCGAGCTGCGGGATGTCGAGCTCGAGTGAGCCCTGCTCAAAGCGACGCTGGCGCAGTATGCGGGCGAGCTTCTGCGCCTCTATCATGAGGTCCGCAATCTCAGCGGTCTCGGCCTGCGCGCGTCCTTCTAGGATGGCGAGTGCCTCGGGGTAGGTGTAGCGGCGTGCGGAGCGGATGACGGCAAGCGCGGTGTCGGCGTGATAGCAGTGTCCCTCGTGGTCGATCTGCATGAGGCAGAGGAAGGTGAGTCGGTCGACATGGGGCTTGAGCGAGCAGATCTCGTCACAGAGCCGCGGTGGCAGCATGGGTAGGACGCCGTTGGGGAGGTAGGTGGAGTTGCCCCGTTGCTGTGCTTCGGCGTCTAGTGCGCTGCCAGGGGTTACGTAGTGGCTGACGTCAGCGATGTGGACGGCGAGCTCCCAGCCTCTGTCATGGGCGCGTACGGCGATGGCATCGTCAAAGTCGCGGGCGGTCTCGGGGTCAATGGTGATGACGCAGCGATCTCGCCAGTCCTCACGATGCGCGCAGTCATCATCACTGATCTCTGGTGAGATGCGGGCGGTCTCGTCGAGTACGGCTTGGGGGAATTGCTCGTGTAGTCCGTAGCGACGGATGAGTGAGCGCATCTTCACGCCCTCGTCATCGGGCCAGCCGAGTACCTCGATGATGCGTCCCTCTGCGCTGACGCGCTCGCTGGGGAAGCGGCTTGGCTCGACGAGTACTTGCATGCCTACGAGGGTGTGGAGCGGGGGGCGTGCGGTGAGTGTGATGGTGTCGGGGGTGTGCTTGCTTTTGCTAATGACGCTGCCGAAGCGTCCTCGGTCGACGTAGATGCCCTCCCAGACGAGGTGACGGCGCTTGAGTATTTCTTTGATTTTGAACTCGGGTTGCATGTCGTCGACGTAGCGCGCGCGCCGACCGCGATGACCGCGGTGGGCGGGCTTGAGGCGCATGCGTACCTCGACGAGGTCGCCGTCTTGGGCTCCTCCCTGTGTGTGGTCGCGTAGGATGAACTCAGCGTGGCTGTCGAGATGCGGCAGGCTCTCGCGGAGCTGCTGGCGGCTCTCGTCATCGGGGATGAAGAGGAATTTCCCCGTTTTGCTCAGTCGGCGTACGCGCCCCATGTAGGTGCCAGCGTCTTCGCCGTCGATGCCTGCAAGTGTGTAGCGGGAGCGGCGCAGGCGCTTGACCTTGCCTTCTGATTCCCACTGGCGCATGAGCTCGCGTAGGGTGGCTCGCTGCTTGGAGTCGATGCCGAGGTCGCGTGCCATCTCGGCGATGAGGCGCGGAGAGGAGCGATGCTTTTGGAGGTAGTTGATGAGGCGTTGCTCGAGGTCGGGGTCAGAGGGCATGTGTGGGGGGCGAGGGGGGTTATTTGACGCGATTGACGAATTGGATGAGTACCGTGGGTAGATCCTTGGAGTCGTAGTAGCGTGCGGAGTGGAGGCGCGCGGCTTGGGCGCGTATCTGCTCGTTGATTTGCTTGATGATGGGGAGGTAGGCTTCTTCGTAGCGCTTCTGATCCTGTGGGCTCAGTGCGTCGAGCATGCCAAAGCCCTGTCCCCATTCGATGAGCTCTTGCTGGATTTTTAGCAGGTCGACGACGGCGGAGTCCGCGAGCTGCTGGTTGTTAATCTTGGCGAGTGTCTCGTAGAGCTTGTTGAGTGTGATGATGCCATGCCTGATATGAGCCTCGGACTCGGGGAGCTTGATTTGAGATGCTGCTGGGGGGGCAGGGGCTGCTGGAGCTGCTGGGGGGGGACCAGCGGGTTGCTGGGCGTGGCTCAGGCTGAGACTGGCGATGAGGGGGAGTAGCGGGAGTAGTGGGAGAAATGGGGGAGGGGACTGGTTCATTGATCAAGGAGTTTGCAAAAGAGTTGGAAGGTCTGGACGAACTCGGCGCTACCGTAGGATTGAGCCTTCTGGATGCGGTAGATCTCGTGGTAGACCTTCCCCCAGCTCTCGCGTAGGGGGCGTTCGTATTTCTGGCGCAGGGGCTGTGCTTCGGCGTCGGAGAGCGCGGCGTGGGCGTTCATGGTGCGTCCTATGACGGCGAAGCGCTCAATGAGGGCGCGCAGGGCGGGGGTCGCCTGCGTGGCGCTCTGGCGGCTCGTGACCTGTGCGAGCAGGGCTGCGCTGTCGCGGCCGAGTTTCACATGCTGCTGGAGGAGCTCATCGAGCGTAACATCTTGTGCTCGCACTTCGGAGTGAAGGGCGAGCACGACGGCTATACTGGTGTAGAGGAGGGGGTGGGGTGTCATGAAGCTTTCTTGCCCGAGTCGAGCTCGCGCTGGCGGCGGGCTTCCTCGCGGGCCTGGCGTCGCTCTTCTTCGATGCGCTTGCGGTCGGCTTCGAGCTTCTTGCGTCGCTCTTCGTTTTCCTTCGCGCGGTCGATCTCGCCGTAGATGGCTTTGATTTGCGATTCGCTATGGTTGACCGAGTTCTGCAGTGTGGTGATGCGGCGCGTCAGGTCGTTCTCTAGGCTGCGTGCCTTGCTCTGGCGCGAGCGAAGCTCGGAGCGTAGCTCTCCGTATTGCTCGACGATGGGGGAGCGGTATTTCTCAGGGAAGACGTGGCGGTTGAGACGCAGTAGCTCGCGGTAGGGCTCGTTGTCGGTGAGCATTTTCATCGCCTCGGCGTGCTCTCCTTTGCACATGGTCTCGCGGATGAGGTCGAGATCTGCCCAGACTTTTTCGAGGAGGGCGACGATCTCGCCTTCGCCTGACTTTTCACTGCCGCGCTCCTTCTCCTTGCGGTTGCGCAGCACTGTCTCGGCGCGGGTGAGGATGGACTTGAGCATGCTGTAGCTCTTTTTGTAGGGGGCGATCCAGCGCTCTGTCATGGCGCTGCGGAGATCCTCATCGAGCTGCTCTTCGAGTTCTTCGAGGAGTTTGTCTTCCCTTTCCTTGAGCTGCTCGAGGCGCGTGGCACTCAGGCGGCTGCGCTTGCGGTCTTCGGCGACCATTTGCTTTTTCCAATATTCTGCGAGTTTCTCGAGGTTTTTGTAGTAGATTTCTTGCGCTTTGGGGTATTCGGTGAGACCGCGGAAGCCGTCTTCGAGCTTGTCAAAAAAGTTCAGCGCGTCTATCTTGCGCGAGAGCTTGCCTTCGGAGAAGCCCTTGACCATGGCGTCATAGATGACCATGCCGTCGGTGACGTACTGCATGCGCTGCTCGGGCGTGACGACGGTGAATTGGTAGTCAGCGATGAGTGATGCGCGGAATTCTTGCTCCAAGCGCGCGAGCTCAAGGGCGTCTTTGTCGAGCTTGGTGAGTTGTTGGAGAAGCAGCTCGGTGCGTGACTCGATGCGACCGAGTAGCGATGGGGCGGGATCTTCTAGGATCTTGAGCTTCTCGTCCACGCCTTCGAGCTGGGTGCGGATATTGATGGTGAGATCGCTGGCGCGGCTGATTTGCACGAGCATTTCAGATTCGGCGGGTTTGGCTTTTTGCGCGGCAGCTGAGGCAGCAGCAGGCTGATCGCTGGGCGCGGGGGCGTCCTGGGACTGAGCAAGGCAGAATTGGGGTGCGGAAAGCAGGGCAATGAACAGAAGAGATTCGAATTTGGTCATAGGCTCAATTTTTTTATTGCTTGCAGCATAGCATACGCCGTCGGGCTTGCCAACTCAAAAATAGACAAGAGTGATGAAAAAATGTGATCTAGGCATGAGCTGGAGTCGCGTGTTTTCTGCTGTGAGATGGCGGTGAGAGTTGGGTGTCTTGCGTGTTACAGTGAGGCGGGGTGGGTGATGTCGTATTTTCTTGCAGATCACGCTTGTCAAGAAGGGGGAAATGTGGTATACGCCCGCGTGGAGTCCTCGGCATGATGGCGACTCTGTTAATTTTATGAATGAAATTCTGCGCAATCCTACTCTCGTCCTCTTTTGCGTCCTGTTTTTGGGCTTGGCTCTGGGGAATATTAAAATCAAGGGAATCTCTCTGGGTAGCTCGGGGGTGCTCTTTATCGCGATGATTGCGGGGCATTTCGGGCTATCTGTTCCGCAGGGGATCTCGGGCTTTGGCACGGCTCTCTTTGTCTACTGTGTGGGGCTGGGCGTGGGGAATCGCTTCTTTGCCGCTCTCTCGAGTCAGGGGACGCGTCTGGTGCTGCTGACTTTTTGTGTGATTTTTTCGGCGTGGTTGACGACTATGCTTTTGTGCCAGATCTTTGGCGTGGAGTCGGCGATTGCGGCGGGGATTTTTTCGGGGGCGATGACGAGTACTCCCGCGCTGGCCGCAGCCTCAGAGGCGCTGAATGAATCGCCTCTGCTCAATATCGGCTACGGCGTGGCCTATCCTTTTGGCGTGATCGGGGTGGTGCTCTTTGTGCAGCTGCTCCCACGCCTACTCAAGCAGGACTTTGGCATGCAGTCTACGGAGAGTGATCAGGGGAAGGATCCTGACAAGATTATCGCACGTGTCGTCACGGTGAGCAATTCTGACCTCTACGGCAAGAGTATCCTTGATTTTGAAACGGAGGGGCAGATGCTCTGCCGCATCACGCGCAAGGTGGTGGATGATCGTATGATGGCTTTGCAGGAGGGGGACACCTTTGAGGCTGGTACGGAGCTGCTCATCGTGGGCTCGCGTATTAATGTGCGTCGTGAGTCGCGCTTCTACGGGCATATGGAGCGCAGCAAGCAGCATCCGCGTAGCTTTGGCGATGAGTGTACGGAGCTCATCGTGCTCAATCAGTCGCTCTGTGGGCTGCCTCTCGGGGAGCTCAAGCCGCTGAGCAAGTTCGGCCTTGTGATCTCGCGCATCACGCGCCTGGGCGCGACCTTTGTCCCCAGTAGTGATACGGTGCTGGTGCGCAATGATGTGGTGCGTGTGGTGGGTCCTGCTGAGGCGGTGGAGAAGTTCCGCACGACTTGCGGGCACCGTAGTACGGCGCTGAATGCGACGGATATTCTCTCGCTGACGGGCGGGATTGCGCTGGGGATTTTGCTGGGCAATGTGCAGTTCTCCATCGGTGATAGTGACAGCTTTTCTCTGGGGATGGCAGGCGGACCGCTCATTGTGGCTCTTATTCTCGGGCATTTTGGCAAGGTGGGGCCTATCGTGGGCTATATGCCGAGGCCCTCGCGTATTTTTGTCATGGAGCTCGCGCTTATGCTTTTCCTCGCGGGGGCGGGGGTTGCAGGTGGTGGGCAACTCGTGGCAACTTTGCAGCAGCAGGGGCTTTCTATGCTCTTTATTGGCGCGATGGTGACGTTCATCCCGATGATTCTCGGCTATGTCCTCGCGCGATTTGTCTTTAAGATGAAGCTGCCTGAGAGTCTCGGGGGTATCTGCGGAGGGATGACCTCGACGCCAGCACTCGGTGCGATCACGGGGAAGACGGATATGCAGTCGCCTGTGATTGCGTATGCGACGGCGTACCCTGTGGCGTTGATTTTAATGACTTTCTTCGTGAAAATCTTGTTGCTGTTTTAGCGATTCCCCATAGGGGAAAAAATGGCGGGCGTAGAATTTCTTCTACGCCCGCACCAACTTACTACCTATGAAACTCAGCCAGTCCTTTTTTGTTGAGACATCATGCTCTCTCCTTCACTAGTCTCAGGAGTTGGCCGATATAGATGAGACAGCAG
>CAYJID010000111.1:0-6992 GCA_964370135.1 uncultured Akkermansia sp.
CGCGCCCCCGCACTCGTGCCGTCAGACTCGATGTAGCCCACGCGCTGCGCATAGCTGTCCCATTCTTTCTGGAACGCCGCGATCTTCTCAGGATGCTCAGCCGCGAGGTTGTGATGCTCCAGCACGTCGCGCTCAAGGTTGTAGAGTTCCCAGCCCTGCGCCTTGTTGCTATAGACAGCTTTCCACGGCCACTGCAGGATGGCTCGTTTTTCCATCATTTCAAAATGCAGCGTGTCCGAGTCATCACGTGGTGCACTACTGAGCAGCGATTCCCCATAGTAGGGTGCGAGTCCCGTGCTCCCCCCCGTCTCAGGGAGCACCGTCCGCGCGGCCTCCGCGATGGTGGGGTACAGATCCGTGACGTGCAGGAGTCGCTCGTTGATGCTGCCCGCCTGCGCGCCGCCAAATCCAGGTCCCGCGATGATGAGCGGCGTGCGGATGCCGCCTTCGTAGGTGAGGCCCTTGAAGTAGCTAAAAGGTGTGCTGCTGGTTTCCGCCCACGCCGGCCCCACCGAGACAAAGGAATCAATCTTGCCTATATTCTCCAGACTGTTGTCATAGAGGCTAGCGATATATTCCTTGCTGCTGTTGGGATATTGATGCGGGAGGATCTTCGACGCCCCGTTGTCGCTGAGCAGGATGATGATGGTGTTCTCATAGCGACCGCTGCGCTTGAGCTCCGCTACGATGCGCCCGATGGAGTAGTCGGTGTACTCGATCATAGCCGCATAGATTTCCATCTTGCGGGCTTCGTAGGCTTGCTGCTCGGCACTGAGCTCATGCCAGCGCGGGTAGCTGCCGAGGCCTTTGTTGGCGGGGAGGTCTGCTGAGACGATGCCGAGCTTTTTCTGCCGCGCGAGGCGTTCTTTTTTGATAGCATCATAGCCCTGATCATAGCGGCCTTTGTACTTGTCGGCGTACTCATCAATGATCTGGAGGGGGTCGTGCGGGGCGGTGTAGGCGATGTAGCCAAAGAGGGGCTTGTCCGCGGGGCTGTGCTTGATGTAGTCGATGACGCGGTCGGTGTAGGCGCGCGTGGAGTAGAAGTCCTCATCCAAGGTGCCTACTTTCTGATCGCCGTCGACATAGTAGGTGCAGTGCGTGGCGCTCTCCATGAGAGGCATGACTTTGTGGAAGTGCGAGCTGCCGCCCGCCAGCATGGCAAAGCTCTTGTCAAAGCCGACGCCCACGGGCCATTTCTTAGGCATTTCTCCTAGGTGCCACTTGCCTGTCATGAAGGTGTGGTAGTTATTCTCACGCAGCAGGAGGGGGAGGGGCTTGACGTGGCTGTTGAGGTAGCCGTAGTAGGCGGGCTTGCCGTATTGGTTCTCCGATTGGAAGTCGGGCATGTTGCCAAAGCCTGACTGGTGGTTGTCGACTCCGGTGAGGAGCATGGCGCGGGTGGGCGCGCTAAAGGAGGAGGCGTGGAAGTTGTTGTAGATGACGCCTCGGTTGGCGAGTTGCTGGATGTGCGGGGTGTGGATCTCGCCGCCAAAGGGGGCGAGGTCGGAGTAGCCGAGGTCGTCGATGACGAAGAGCAGCACGCTGGGCGGGGTGGCTGGCTGCTGGAGAGCGGCGGCGTTGAGGCTGGGGCTGCTCGTGAGTAGCGCGCCTGTGGCGAGGGTGGATAGGATGGCTTGGGTGTTCATATGGGTGGAGAGTTTATTGTTGGGTGCGTAGTTCTTGGGCGACGGTTTTGTAGTAGTTGCGGCCGGTGGCGGTTTCGGTGTGCTCGCCGAGCTGGTAGAGGGCATCAGCTTTGAGGCTGCGGTAGTGTTGATTTGTGGGGTCGAGGGCGAGGAGGCGGTCGCTGAGCTCAGCAGCCCATTGGTATTCTCCATCTGTGAGGGCTTGCTGGGCAGCGGAGGCGAGCTTGTCCACGCCGCCGAGGAGGGCTGCCCATTTCTCGGCTTCGGTTTTGGCACTCAGCGGGCGCAGTGTGGTGGGGTTGCCGTCAAACCAGCCGAGGTAGCCGCTGTAGATGGCGCGCACGGCCCATTCGACGCGTCCGTAGTATTGGGTGAGCTGGGGATCGCTGGCGAGGCTCTCGGGGAGCTGGACGTAGGCGACGAGTTCGTCGGGGGTGAGGCCTTTGTTGATGCCTTCGATGGTTTTCTCAAAGACGAAGGCGATGGCATCGCGGTATTGGCTCAGCGAGCGTTGGACCTCAGCGGCTCCTGTGATGGGGCGGGTGTGTCCCATGACCATGATGTCAGCCTTCAGGTCTATCATCATGTCGAGTGATTTGATCCATTGGCGCACATCGCGGTAGATGCCTCCGCGGATGGCGTAGAGGTTGGGGAAGGATTTGTAATAGAGGTCGCCGGGCATGAGGATTTTTTTCTCAGGATACCAGACGACGAGGTGGTCGGCGGTCTCACCGTCGGCGCGGATGAGGTCAAGTGTGATGCCGGATACGGTGATGCTCTGGCGTGGCTCGCTGACGCGGTGGGTGATCATGTCCTTGGAGAAGGGGGCGAAGATGCTGCCTGCGGCTTCCTTGCTGTTTTTCTTGTACTTGCCTCCAGGGTAGACGGCGCGGGCGATGCCGTTGTTGATGCGCTCCTCGGGGGGGAGTGCCATGCCAGATTGGCGGTAGGCGCGGGGGTTCTTGAGTCCGACTTCGCGCGGGGCGATGTCTTCGACGCCAAAGTTCTCCGCCGCCCAGATCTGGGGCTTGGTCGCCGCGTCTTTGAGGTAGGCGGGCATGCCTTGGGTGTGGTCTCCGTGTCCGTGGGTGAGGATGATGGCCTTGATGGGCTTGTCGGTGATCTTGCGGAATTCGGCGTAGACTTCTTCGGCGATGGCGGGGATCATGCCCACGTCGATGAGGATGACGCCGTCGTCTCCTACGATCATGGTCTGGTTGGAGACATCGTAGCCGGTGGCGACGTAGACGTCAGGGGCGACTTGGATGATTTCTTTGCGGAATTCCTGGTTGTGCTCCACGAGCATCTGGGTCTCGCGGGTGGGCGGGGTGATGGGGGAGGCTGTGGTCAGGCTGGTGCTGATGAGCGCCAGAGTCAGGGCGAGGATGTGGGACTTGGTCATAGTTCTTGATTCTAATTCACCGCGTTGTCGTGACGAGTTGTTAGCTTGTCATGGGTGGGATTGATGATGCTTAGGTGTGCTAAGTATCTGTATTATTAGATGCTCAGATTCGTACTTTTGTTGAATGATGATGGCAGAAAAATAAATTTTCTTTCTAAGTTATTGATGTTTTGACTGTATGGTTTTATGCTGCGCGCATGTATCATTTTTTGCTTGCTCGATGTCGATCGAAGGAGTAAAGTGAAATCACTTAGGAGGCCTAAGTATTCTATTATGTCAGATCTAACCAATAAACTCGATGCAGAGATCGAGCGCCTCAAGCGCCATCTGCATCGTATCAAAAAGGCGAAGTCAGCGGAAGCTGGCTTCCTCCACGGCGGTGAGCATGCCCTGATGCGTCTGGTACGCGAGCATAGCCTTGAGGATGGCAAGAAGCCCACCTCAGTCGAGCTATGTCAGGTGCTGGGGCTCTCGCAGCCCACCGCGACGCTCTTGATTGACCGTCTCATCAAGAAGGGCTATCTCACCAAAGAGCCCTCCCCCACGGACAAGCGTGCGAAGCTGCTCTCCCTGACAGAGGAGGGAGCACGTATCCTGACCATCAGCGAGCAGCGACGCTATGCGCGATTCTCCTCCCTACTGGAGCAGCTGGGGGGAGAGGATGCCGCGCATCTCGTCAGAATCTTAGCAACAATCAACGAACTATTCGAGAACAAATGAGAACCATCGCCATCTACGGCAAGGGAGGCATAGGCAAATCCACCACGACCTCCCATCTATCAGCCGCCCTCGCCCTCAAGGGCTACCGCGTCATGCAAATCGGCTGTGACCCCAAGTCCGACTCGACAAAAAACCTCATGGGCGGGCAGATCATCCCCTCAGTCCTCGACCAGCTCAAGGAGAAGGGGCGTGAGCTGCAGCTGCGCGACGTCGTCTTTGAAGGCTTCGCAGGCGTGCTTTGCGTCGAGGCGGGCGGTCCGACACCAGGCATAGGCTGCGCGGGGCGCGGCATCATCACCGCCTTTGAAAAACTCGCGGCTCTGAGGGCCTTTGAAGAATACAAGCCTGACATCGTGATCTATGATGTGCTCGGCGACGTCGTCTGCGGCGGCTTCGCCATGCCCATACGTGATGGCTATGCGAAGGAAGTCTTCATCGTCTCCTCAGGCGAGATGATGGCACTCTACGCGGCAGACAACATCTCACGCGCGATCAAGAACTTTGAAAAACGCTCCTACGCCCAATTCAAAGGACTGATCCTGAACTCAAAAAACATCGCCAACGAGCGCGACATCGTCCAGCGCGCCTGCGACGAGATGGGCACCGACATCGTCAAGCAGATCCCCCGCTGCGGCGATATCCAAGAGGCGGAGCATGCCGGTGGCACCGTCTTTGAGCACAAGAAAGACTCCTCCATGATCGCGGAGTACAACGAGCTCGCCGAGCACATCCTCGCCCGCAGCAGCGAGAACTAAAACCCAAGCCCCCATCCCATGATCTCCCGACTCGTCCATCTCCTATCACCGCATCAGCACGCCCTGCACGGCTGCTACACCCGCTGCCCCCTCATGGGAGCGTGCGCCACCGCCAGCCGCATCCCCCATGCTGCCACCCTCATCATCGGCACAGAAGAATGCAGCTACTACACCAAAGCCACCCTCACGCTCAAGGGGCAGGGGGATCATTGCTACTCTGTCATCCTCGACAACCACGACGTCACCTTTGGCAGCGTGGACAAGGTAGAAAGTGCCATCCACGAGCTATTCGCGCTTACGCGTCCTCAGCAGCTCTTCCTCATCACAACCTGTGTTGTAGAAATCGTCGGTGACGACTTCCACACGCTCGTCGAGGATATCCAGCAGCAATACAACATCCCCGTCAAGCTCATCTCCACCTGCCACTTCAAAGGCGACGATGAGCGCGAAGGCCGCCGCCTCGTCGAGGCCGCCAGCCAAGCAGATGCCAGCATCTCCATCCCACACCCTCGCCATAGAATAAAGACCCCATGAGCCTCACCCGCTTCCTCCCCACACCCTCCGACCGTATGGGCATCCTCTGGACACTGCTTCAGATCGACGGTCTGCTTGTCCTCGAATACGGCACCGCGGGCACCACCGCCTACGCCGCGCGCCTCCTCGCCTCCATGGGGCAGGACGTCAGCGAGCGACTCTATACCACCGAGATGGGCGAGCATGAGCTCGTCATGGGTGACACCACGCGACTGGAAGACAAAATCCGCGAACTCGACACGAAGCACCGCCCCCAAGCCATCGCCGTCATGGCCTCCTCCGTCTCAGCTGTCACGGGCGCGGACGTGAAGGGCGTGTGCCACTACATGCAGGGAGAAATCCGCGCACACCTCCTCTGCTTTAGCCAAGGGGGATTTGGCGATGATTTTTCTCATGGACTACGCGCTGCATACAGCAGCCTCGTCGAGCAAGCCGCCACGGAGCAGCTGGCACTCACAGATAGCTACAATATTCTTGGAGCCTCTGCCCTGTCTCATTTCACCCCCCATGACCTTGTTATCCTCACGCGACTGATGGGGGAGTACACCGATCTGCACCCCCATGCCACCCTCGCATGGCGCAGCAGCTGGGAGAGCCTCAGGCAGCTCTCGCAAGCACGGCTCAACCTCGTTATTAGCCATGAGGCACTCCCAGCGGCGCAAGCATTGCAAGCCCGCTTTGGCACGCCCTATGTGTACGGACTGCCTATGGGGGAGAGCGCGACCGCAGCGTGGAGGCGGGAGATAGAAAGCGCGCTGGGACTGCCGCTCAGCCCTGCACCTCGCGTCACGGAGGCAAAGCCCCATGGGGCGGCGGTCATCTATGCTGAGTATGATAACGCCCTCGCACTGCGTGCGCTACTCCATGGGATGGGATACGAGATCAAGCGAGTCCTCTGCACCCATCAACTGCCTGAGCAGGCGGAGAGCGGCGTGGATTATCTGGAGCATGAGCGGGAGAAGCTGGAGTATTTTGCTAGCCTACGTGATACGCTTATCCTCGGTGATCAGCATCTCGCGCGGCAGAGCGATGTTAGTAATCGTGTCGTTACCGTGAGCAGTTTGTTGTATGATCCTGCCGCACCGCAGAGCTCTCTTCTCGGGGAAGATGCGAAGCATCTTGGATTCTTAAGGTCTAGACCTTAAGCGATCACTGGCGATCGTTCGCCAGCGGGTGAAGGGCAGAGCCCTTCGGGCGCACCGTAGGTGTGCGCCCACGGCAGCAAGGAGGCGTAAGCCTCCGCTGGGCGTCAGTTCAGCTAAATAAGAACATGCACGCGCAGCAAATGCTGCATGGTGTTCACGCCGCAAACTGACGCCCCCGTCCACCTGCGCGCGAAGCGCGCCACTTCTCCACCGTCGCAAACGCGAAGCGTAACCGCAGAGGCGCAACAAAATTCCCCCATTACCAACAAAAAAAGGCTGCTCAAACGAGAGCAGCCTATGTAAACAAGTACGTTTTTTCTGGGGCAACAAACTAACTGATGCGCCCGTAGCGTCCCGAGCGGATGAGACGCATCATTGTCTTGATATGCTTCTCCCAAGGCGAGCTACTCTGGCAGTAGATAGGGCCGATCTGATCGACCGTGACGCGGCCGCGCTGCTTGTAACGCTTCAGAATAGCACCGAGGTGGACGACGCAGGCCTCTTTTGTGGCGTAGCTACGCTGACCACGGCGGCCCATAATACCCGCGAGATTATTTTTTTTACGAGCGGCGGAGGAGCGGGCGTGGCCTGACTCGTGGCGGATGATGGCTTCGAGAAGGACGGGGTCGAGACCGTGCTTCTTGGCTACTTTTTGGATAGTGGGGCGCAGATCGCTGACGATGTCAGCGTGCAGTGTTGCGCTGAGGCTTAATGCGATGATACCAGTAAGGATAATCGATTTCATGGGCGGGCATTATAATACGGAATTGTATAATAGCAAGAAAAA
>CAYJID010000112.1:0-6956 GCA_964370135.1 uncultured Akkermansia sp.
GGAGCAATACCATGAAGCGAGCTTTCGAGTTCGCTCATGTGCGTCATGGGGGGCAGAGCTCAGCTGGGCGTTTTCTCGTGCTCAATCTCGTCGCACTGCCTGAGGATAGCTCAGCTGCGGCGACGACGCGAGACGCGCTCAGCTCGCGCTTTGGCATCATCGTCACCAAAAAAGTAGGCAACGCCGTCGTGCGCAACCGCCTCCGTCGACGTGTACGCGAGATTCTACGCACGCACGCCGACGCCATCCAAGGGGGCTACCGTGTCGTCGTCCTCATCCGTCATCGAGCGAACTTTGCCAGCTACGATCAGATGGAAAAAGACTTTCTCAAGTGCCTACGCCGCCACCCAGAGCTGAGTCGCCTACGAGCCTCAGCAGCTCATTGATGAAAGTAATCCTCATAGCGATGGTACGCTTGTACCAACGATGCCTCCGCCCCATGCTGCACGCGGTGTCGGGTACTGGGGGCTGCTGTCGCTACCAGCCGAGCTGCTCCTCCTACTTCATCCAAGCCGTCGAGATACACGGCGCGTGGAAGGGGGCACTGCTCGGCGTAGGGCGCATCATGCGCTGCCACCCTTGGGGTGGCTTTGGAGCTGATCCCGTCCCGCCAAAAGGGACACCCTTGTTTCAAAAAAAACAACACAACACTCATCGAACCTAATACATCTATATGGACAAAACCGCATGGATTGTCGTCTGCGCCTGCCTAGGCCTGCTCGGCTTCAATCTTTTTTATAATCAAGAGGACAAGCCCAACAGCACGCCTCCTCCCGCCGCTAGCAGCACTGCGACTCCCACAGCCGCTACTGCCGACACAGCCGCCGCGACAAGCCCAGCCAGCACCGCGACAGCAGCACCCACCGCCAATGCCCCTGAGCAGGGAGCGGTGAGCAACTCGGGCGCAGCTGACATCACCCGCGTCGTCTCCGCCGTACCCAAGACTGCCGTCAGCGAGATCGCCTCGCTCTCCACCGTCGATAGCAAGGGGCAGCCCGTCGCACGCTTCTCCTTCCAGAATGTAGGCGGCAGCCTCGCCAATGTCGAGATGCTCGGCAAGTCGCTCAACAGCACCAAGCCCGAGTTCAAGGACAATGTGAAGCTCAACAACGGCGCCCCCCACGGCATCGGCACGCTCATGTTCGACCTCAGCGAGAGCCAAGCTCCACGCTTTGACACAACCGTCTACGAGCTCGTAGAGAGTACAAAGGAGAGTGTCACACTGCGCGGCGTGGTCGGGCCTCTGCTCATCTACAAGACCTACCGTCTCAAGCCCCTGCGCCCCTCACAGGACGACGACTCCATCGACGGACTCGCCTACAGCCTCTCCATGGAGCTGCTCGTGCGCAACAACAGTACCGAGGAGCGCGAAGCCCTGCACTGGGGACTCTACACCGGTGTCTCCGCCCCCATCTCCCCTGCTGAGACGGCGAACTACACCTACTACGTCACCTTCGAAGACGGCGATTTTGAAAAAGAAAATGTCGGCTCCTTCCAGCCTTGGTTCAGCGAGGACAAAGATCGCGTCTACCAGACCGAGCACGAGCACCTCGCATGGGCGGGCTCGATGAATCAGTACTACGCCACCGTCGTCATCCCACAGGGCAATGCGAAGACGCAGTCCATCTATGCGGCTCCTACGAAGGTCAAGCTCCCCGTCACCGGTGAGAGTGCTGACGCCGTCGAGCTCGCGCTGGGCATCCCCAGCTTCCGCCTCACGGCACAGCGCCCCGACATGCAGTCCGTGCCCGTGTCCTTCAACTACGAGATCTTCACCGGTCCCAAGCTCAACCTCGTCCTCGGCGAGATGAGCGACAATATCAAGGAATACAACGGTATCCACCACATCATGGACTACGGTCTGCTCAGCATCCTGAGCTACCCCATGAACTGGCTCATCAACATCTTCCACGGCTGGTTCGGCAACTGGGGCTGGGCTATCGTCGCCATGACCATCGTCGTGCGTCTCCTCATCTGGCCGCTCTACCGCAAGAGCTACATGAGCATGAAGCGCATGAGCCTCCTGCAGCCCATGATGAAGGAGCTCAAAGAAAAACACCCCGATGACCCTCAGAAGGTGAACGTCGAGATGATGAGACTCTACAAGGAGTACGGCATCTCGCCCGTCGGTGGCTGCCTGCCCATGCTGCTGCAGATCCCCATCTTCTTTGCCTTCTTCTTCGTCCTTCAGACCTGTGCGGAGTTCCGCGGTGCGCCCTTCATGGGCTGGATCACCGACCTCTCACAGATGGACACCGTCTACACGCTCTCCGTCCTCAACTGGAATATCCCCATCAATGTGCTGCCCTTCATCATGGTCATCACCATGATCCTGCAGATGCGCATGACGCCACAGGCGGGAGATGCGACCCAGCAGATGATCATGAAGCTCATGCCGCTGATGTTCTTTGTCTTCTGTTACACCTATCCCAGCGCGCTCGCGCTCTACTGGACGACGCAGAATATCATCTCCATCGGTCAGACCTGGCTCATCCAGCGCGTACCCATCCCTGAGCTCACCAAGGCCGCCCAGAAGCCTGGCAAGAAGGGCTTCTTTGAGCGCATGCTCGAGGCGCAGCAAGCCGCCCTCGCTGAGCAGCAGAAAAAGGCTGGAGCGAATGGGGAAAAGATGCGCAACGTCACAAAGAAAGACTAGCCCCCTCCCCCCATCAATTCTATCCCCCCACCCCCCTCCCCTTCGTGCATGATACTGCTTGATGACAGAGCGGTGGAAGCGATTGATTCACTGTGCAAACGCCGCTGTGCGTTTGCACTTTATCGTTTCCCAGATAGTGAAGAAAACCATTTCTGCATGCAGGCAGATGGGGGCTGGAGGGCGCATGCTCACATAGGGGAGCTCGCGGCGCAGAGCAGCTTTGTCATGGCGCCCTTCCTCCCCACCGATCCCGTCTTGCAAATAGGTCGTGAGCGCGCCTGCATCCCCAGCCTCGGGGAGACGCGGCGTTGGGAGGAGCTCGCCGAGACCGACGTCGCTCAGGAGTCGCTGCCAGATTACAGGACCTACTTCACCCAGTACCACCGCGTCGTCGACTCCTGCCACCCTATCAGCAAGCTCGTCCTCGCACGCGCGAAAGACATCGCCATCGACGAGTGCTTTTCCCCCGCCCTCGCCTATGCTCGCGCCTGCTCGCGCTCGCGTACAGCCTACCACGTCCTCGCCCATAGCCCGCTGACGGGGACATGGCTGAGCTCCACCCCTGAGCTCCTGCTAGCGGGTGAGGGCGCGCAGTGGCAGACACAGGCACTCGCGGGCACACAGCTACACGGCACCGAGTGGACGGAGAAGAACCTCGACGAGCAGGCATACGTCACGCGCCACATACGCGAGATTCTGCGCGCCTCGAGCATCAACTACACGGAGAGTCCCACGGCTAGCGTCTCTGCAGGCGCGATCAAGCACCTCAGCACGCACTTCGCGCTGACCATGGAGCTAGAGCAGCTCCTGCCCCTGCTCGCGCGACTCGCCCCCACACCTGCTGTCGCGGGCTACCCCTGCGATGAGGCAAAGGCCTTTCTGATGGCGCATCCCGATATCGCGCGCCACTACTACACGGGCTACCTCGGTAGCTATGACCCAGCGGGACACAGCGCGCTCTATGTCTGCCTGCGCTGCATGCAGATTTTTACCCACTACTGTCGTCTCTACGCAGGCGGCGGCATCATGTCCGACTCACTCGTTGACGACGAGCTAGCCGAGACAGAGCAAAAAATGCGCGCTATGGAGGAGCTACTTGTTGTCCCCTAAGACGATCGAATCACCTGTCGGGACACTCTCTTCTCTCGTATAGCACGAGGCAATGACAAACCAGAGCACCCACGATCAGCAGCCCGAGCAACCACGCGAGCAGCGCTCCTAGAGTCGCGTGACCGACGAGGACGGCGAGCAGCGCGATGAGCAGGAGCAGTCCACGCCATCGTGTGAGGTGTGGCTCTCCGTGGTAATGGCGCAGGGGCAAGATCAGCGAGATGATATCCCACCAAAGTGATACATTCAGAATCGCGCTCACGAGGCGCAACAGGGCGTCGCCAATATCCATACAGCTGTATTATAACCTTTACACCCGCAGCTGTCTATGATAAAGTGGATCTCATTTCGAATATATTTTTATGAATAAAGCCCATTTATTGATCGCCATTCCCTGCCTCTGCAGCATAGCTCAGGCAGCCGCCACCCAGCAAGATGACTGGAGCTACCAGCGTCTCAACGTCGTCATGCAGCTGGCGACCGCCGACGCTCTACTCGCAGGTGCGCCCCGCAGTGAGCTGGGCAAGATCATGCTCCGCCATCTGGAGCGCGAGACGAGCACGCGCCACTCCGCAGGCTATGCGGCATTCATCAAGGACTACAAGGCATTCCTCCAGCTCGAGAAGCCCGAGAGGAGCCAGTACAAGGCTCTAATGAAGAAGCATCGCTTTTGGCTCACGCCCTGCATGAATGCCTACGATGCGCTGCTCATCAAAGTCATGCGCCCAGGTGCAACGAAGAATACAGATGAGAAAAAACTCCTTAGCAAGACTGTAGAGGCACTCAAGCTTCAGCTCGCCGTGATGGACGATGAGCAGGCGTGGCAGCTCTCCCAGCAGATCAGTCAGCTCTCCCGCTCCCATCTCAAGCCCCTGAGAGATGCCATGAGCAGCTCCAGGGCCAAGCCTCTGCGAGTTAGCAGCACCGAATCAGACAAGCAGGATGAGGAGCAGGATGAGGGACAGGATGAGGGACAGGCGCAACGAGCGCGGCAAGAGTTCCGCACGCGTTTCTCGACTCTGCTCCAGCAGCTCCCCGAGCCCATGCAGGCGAGCTACGTATCGGCTAGCGAGCTAGTTCTCCATGATATAAGAGGTGAGGAGCCCTCTGATCTGTCCGCGCTCAGTGAGCAGCAGCTCGCGGTCTACTACATGATGGTGGATGCCATCAGCGCAGGGCTGCGCGATCGCTAAGGCGTGGATTGGAGCTGTAATTTGATATAAAAAGCGTTCAGGGTGGGGTGGTAATAGATCTCACCCTGAGCGTGCTTCTTGAGCAGCTGCGCCGACCACGCCTCGCTGGAGATCCAGCCCTGATGCTGCTTGAGCGAGGGCGGGTAGCTGGGTGTGATGCTGACGATCTCATGCTTGTCAGGCAGACTGGGGCGGTAGTGAGGCTTCATGGTGATGAGTCCTTCGGCTCGGATATCGGGGTCGATGTAAGGAGGGGAGAACCATGAATCATCCTTCAGGCTATTGGCATCATAGCCCTGAACCTCGAGGCTGGCGATGTCGCTCTCTTGTAGATTCAGCTGATCGGAGGCAAAGCCGATGCGGCTGATGACAGAGTATTGGGGTTGTTGCGCCTGCCAGCAGCTCGAGAGCAGTAGGAGGAGGGCTGTGGTGCCGAGGAGATTTTTCATCTGTGTGTTCTGAGTGAGAAATTAATCACGGTGGTAGGGGGCACCCGCCAGCAGCGTGTGGATGCGGTAGACCTGCTCGAGCAGGACGAGGAGTGCGAGCTCATGCTGCATGGTGTGCTTGCCGAGGCAGAGCAGGACATCGGCGCGGTCGCGCAGCTGCTGTGTGTGCCCACCGGCCGCACCGATGAGCAGCGCGACACGCTTGACGGAGTGCAGCTGCCACTTTTTGAACTGGGATTCCCACATACGCGTCGTCCAGTGCTCGCCGCGCTCATCGAGCACGATGCGCAGAGATCCCTCACTCGCGGCAAGGAGGCGCGCAGAGACGTCCTCAGAGCTGCCAGCCTTGAGGTACTGGATGTTGACCTTGCCGAGAGGACGCAGGCGCTGCTCGAAGAAGGAGACGCCCTCCTTGACGTAGGAGATGGCAGGCTTGCCCGCGACGATGATGTTGATTTCCATTGAGGGAGTATAAAATATCTGCCCTGAGCTGTAAAGCCTCTGCATCCGTCATGCCTAATATCACAGAGGGGGGGGAGGGAGGAGAAAAACACTCAGCGCACGATCACCGCCGAGCCTAGCGGCACATTCTTATAGAGCACGGGGGCGACCACTGCGGGCACGCGCACGCAGCCATTGGAGGCGGGATTGCTGTGAAGAGTGCCTTGGTGGATGCCAATCGCTCCGTTGAAGCGCATCCAGTAGGGCATCTTCACCCCGACAAAGCGTACGCCGCGGGGGCGACGCTGCGTACTGCGCACACCGCTCTTGATAATCTGCCCCTTTCTATTAACCCAATAGCCGTAGAGCGTGGAGCGTTTGTCGGCCTTCTTCTCCGTGATGCGGAAGCTGCCACGTGGGGTCGACTTGCCCACGCGACCTGTGGTCACGGGGAAGTTCATCACGAGCACATTGCCCGCATAGAGGTAGCCGCGCTGATGGCGGAGATCGATCTCGATACGACGGGCATTTTTTGTCTTAAGTGTCTTTGTTTTGAGATCCCAGAGGTAGCTATTGACACGGTAGCCGTACTTCGCCCCCGATTGATCAATCGTCTTTGCCTTGGCTTTGGAGCTGCGCTTCGCGGCGGCGGGCTTCTTTTTCGTCGTTGTAGCGCGTCGCTTGACCGCAGCCTCGGCAGTCCCGAGGGCTGGCAAGATCTGATCCACGCCTGAGAGATAGCAAAACAGGCAGATTAACAACGCAATGAGAGATTGATGCTTCATATAAAAAGGGAGTACTGGGGGATAACGCAGGGCGTGGGTAGAGCTCTCTCGAGCTTTTCGTATCACGCTTGCGCCGATTACACCTGAAATACACAGATAAATCAAGCCTAAACTGCTAACAGCTCATAACTACATCTGACATAATGCATCGTCAAAATAAAATTATCCACAAACTATAGGGGGCTTCTAAATTCTCGTCATTCTAAATAAGAAAATTCAGAAAATCGCTTCACGAGGCAGCTTTTGAGTGCTTTTAGGCTGGATTTCCCCCGAATTTTCGTCTCAGAGGACACTCTGAGCCATCAATTCGTGAAAAATCCAA
>CAYJID010000113.1:0-6881 GCA_964370135.1 uncultured Akkermansia sp.
TCCAACTCTAAAATCATCTCAAAATCTTACCTCGCGAGAAATTAGAAGCCCCCTTCCCATCAGGAAGAGAAACTAGAGTTGACATATCACATTGCGGGATTAGCCTTGGCGTTGCGATGCTGGTGATTGATTCGAGTTTCTTGTAATAAGCATGAGCGCGCTCTAGGCTGCGACTGTCGATGGCGTCCGCATAGAGCTTGAGCACGAGATGATCGTTGATGAAGAAGATGTCATTCATATGACCGTCAGCGATTGATACGATCTGCGTGACCTCGATGCCGTAGTGAGTCAAGATACGTTCTCTGAGCGTCTCCTCTGCTGTGTTCATCGTTCTATTCTACCTCATCTACCCGCTTCTGCAAGACCGATGCAGGGGCAGCAAAAAAATCCCCTGCACAGACGGAGATGTGCAGGGGATTTGCAAAGTGTAATAGCGTATGAGCGGTGATTTTGCCCGTACTATTGCCTGTGGGGCGATGCTAGCTTTGCTTCACAGGCGTCGGGCGATAATTGACGCGTACCTGTAGGTCGGAGAGCGCGTTCATATAGTAGATGTACGCGTCGTAAGGAGAGGGATAGGGTGTGAAATGATTCTCCTTTTCCATGTATTGGAAGTGGTCGGCACTCTGGAGCTTGCGCCATACCTTGATCATGTCGGCATTGCCAGTCGCTTTCACGATCTTGGCCATGTCGTAGATCTTCTTGATGGCTTCTTGCTGCATGACGTTGCCATTCCACTGTGACGTGGTGCCATAGGCGGTGCAGCTCACGAGGTTCGGGCAGTCGAGTGTGCCCTGTGAGGGCAGCTGGGCGACGGCTTCTCCCGGAGTGAGGAATTCATTCTCATCTTGGATGAGCTGGAGGATGAGCGAGCGCCAGAACTCAAAGACGCCCGTGCTATCCGTCTGTCGCTCACCAATATGCTCGTAGTCGAGTGAGAGATTGACGATCTGCCCTGTCTGATTGGAAACCCAACCGGAGAACGTCTTGGGACTCAGCGGATAGTGCTCCCAGCTGGGATCAATTCGATTCCTCGTCAGATCCACACAGAGCGCGCGGTTGCGGATGAGTGTCTTTGTATCCTTGATGAGCGGTGCGCAGTAGAGATCGTTGCAGTGCTCCGCCTGTGAGGTGCTGTTGCCACTGGCCATGATGCCGGCAAAGCCCATGTCATAGGCCTGTGCGGCGATCGCGTTGGAGTAGAGCATGCCTGTATTCCACAGCACGCTGGGCTTTTGCCCGAAGAGCTCCTCGATGAGCTCGCAGTGCTGAGCCACCTGCTGGGCGAACTCCTCAGCATTGTAAATAGACGCGAGTGAGCCATGGTAAGGAGTCGCGAGGAACTCCACACAGCCCGTATCAGCCAGCTCTTGGAAGGAGCTGATGAGGTCGGGGCGATGGTAGCGTGCCTGCTCGAGAATCACGCCTGAGAGGGCGTAGGCGCATTTGAACTGCCCGTCAGTCATGCTGATGAGCTGCATGATCATGCGATTGGCAGGCAGGTAGCAACGCTCGGTCACCTGATTGAGGAGGCGGCCGTTGAGCTCATCATCCTCGTAGAAGGCGTGCTCCCCTATCTTGAAGAAATCGTAGGGGATGAGCCTGTTGGGCTGATGCGCGTGAAAGGTAAGACTAAGGCGACTCATAATAACTATGGGGGTGGAAGAGAGTGATTACTTGAGGAGTTGTTGATAGATGCGCAGCACCTTCTCGGCGGCCGCGTCCCAAGTGGAGTTGAGAATATCCTGCGTGCTTTGCTCGACGACCTTTTTGTAGAGCTCCTCATCTTCGCAGAGATCGACGATGTGATCGGCCATCTTTTGCACGTCCCAGAAGTCGGCCTTGAGCGCGCCCTGCATGACCTCGGCGACGCCACTCTGCTTGGAGATGACGGCGGGGATGTTGAACTGGGCGGCCTCGAGTGCGGAGAGTCCGAAGGGCTCGGAGACGGAGGGCATGCAGTAGACGTCCGTGATGGAGAGCAGCTCGTTGACCTTTTTCTTGGTCAAAAAGCCCGTGAAGTGGAATCGGTCACCCACGCCGTGGTAGGCTCCCGTCTCGATGAGCTCGCGGAGCTTTTCACCCGTGCCTGCGACGACAAAGCGGATGTTGTTGGAGCGTTTGATGACTTCGGCGGCGATTTCGAGGAAGAACTCAGGTCCCTTCTGCGCGGTGAGACGACCGAGGAAGAGGACGAGCTTCTCGGGGAATTTTTTCTTACCGTGGAAGACCTCGACAGGGTCAGCACCGTTGTGAACAGGCTTGATCTTGTCGGTATCAATGTTGTAATGATGCGCGGCGACGATGCCTGTGTACTTGGAGACGGGGATGACGGCGTCGGCATTCTCCATGCCGTACTTTTCCAGATCATAGATCCAGCCGCGGGCATTCTCCCCTGCGCGGTCGAACTGCGAGGCGTGGAGGTGGACGACGAGGGGCTTGCCTGTCGCACGCTTCACCTCGACACCAGCGAGGTAGGTCATCCAGTCATGGGCGTGGATGATGTCAAAATCGAGTGTCTGGGCGAGGCTGCCGCAGATCTTGGAATATTCAACGACCTTGCGAGCGAGATCACCCGCATAGAGATCCTCATCACCGCGGAAGAGGTTCAAGTCACTTTGCTGTACTTCGGAGAAGAGGACCTTGCCATCCTCGGTGAATCGGACGAGCCCTGAGCCCTCGACGCTGGTGTAGGGATCCAGATCAATATCGGCGTGCTCCACCATGGCAAAGCTCTCGTATTGATAATGATGCTCCTTGAGCTCGCTTCTCACCGAGACGAGTTCGAGCTGATTGACTCCTGTCAATGAGAATCCATCATAGCTTGCGTCCTTTGCTGCTTTGGGAACAATGACGCGGAGATCTACGAGTTTTGCGAGTGCCTTGGAGAGTCCCATGCAAGCTACGCCTAATCCCCCATTAATCAGCGGGGGGAATTCCCATCCTAATTTTAGTACTTTAATCCGTCTCATTGTATTTCATGTGTGTTATTCCACCAAGCACATTACACTACAAAATAGAGAAACTGTCGAGAAGTTTTTTCTAACAAAAGAACCTAACGATAAGCAGCTGTACTACTTTCGAATAGTACTAAAAAAACAATGTTAACAAAAGATGCAAAATATCATCTAGTTGTTAACATTAGTATAACGAAAAGGCGGGTTTTATTCCGCTTGTTCGTTCAGCTTGTCGCGCACCTCATTGAGCGCGTCGATGAGCTCGTCGAGGATTTCGGAAGGCACCATGATGAGGTCGCGGTTGGATTTGACCTTTTCGGTGATGCGGATGACTTCACCGCGTGCATTCGACTTGAGGTCGATGTAGAAAGTTTTGCGCTCGGTTACGATTTTTTTAGAGAGAAGGATGTCAGTGTCCACGGTCGTTTATGTGTATTGTAAGTTAATCTGAGATGGTGCGTAATGCTACATTCAGGCTATCACTCCAGAGGCTCAAAGTCAATGAAAATCTTTCTTCATCAAATAGTTCCACAGAAAAGCATCTCCATTTTGACCGCTTTTTTCCTCCGCACAGAGAGTGGGGCGAGAGGAGGCTTCACGGGGATCTTTGAGTTTACTTTGTATACATCCATATATTACAAAGATTATCCATACAACATAACAATTTAATAGAGTCTTGCTTTTTCATAATCAGTAGCAATCCCTACCATAACGGTCTATTTTCACCCTGCACAGCACTCGCTTCTTTACTCTCAATATTATTTTTGATAAGATGCGCAGGGTAAGGAGATATTCCTACTATTTTCATATGTTTCGCTCTATCATTTTCCCACTCATCATAGGAGTTCTTTCTAGCAGCTGTTCCTCACAGACGGTCGCTACATCGGGCTCGCGCCGCCCCTCTGCCCTCCCCGCCATCCCTGCCCTGCCTCAGCAGTCGGTCTCAGCCATCGGCCAGCGTATCTGGAAGAATGAGTGCGCGGGCACGGTCTCGGGTCTCGTCTCATGGAATGTGGGCGAGGATTTCCCCTCGCTGGGCATTGGGCATTTCATCTGGTTTCCTCAGGGTGTGCAGCCCGCCTTCAAGGAAAGCTGGCCGAGTCTCGTACGCTTTGCAGAAGCCCGCGGCATCGCCGTGCCTAGCTATCTCAAGGGCTACGCCCCCTGGCCGAATCGCGCCGCCTTCCTCGCCGACCGCAGCGGGCGCGCCGATCAGATGCGCCAGTGGCTGCGTGATCACATCGACGTCCAGACCGCCTTCCTCGTCCAGCGCTCCCGCGCAGCGCTACCCGCCATGCTCCGTGCGAGCAGGCAGCCTCAGGATGTCGCCGCGCGCTACTACGCGCTCGCTCGCAGCACGAGGGGGAACTACTGCCTCATCGACTACGTGAACTTCAAGGGAGAGGGCCTCACCCCCACGGAGCGCTACCAAGGTCAGGGCTGGGGACTGCTCCAGGTGCTGGAAGCGATGCAGGGTCGCCCCCAAGGCGAGGCTGCCACCGCTGAGTTCTCCCGCGCGGCAGGGGCGGTGCTCACACGCCGCGTGCGCAATGCCCCCGCCTCTCGCGGCGAGTCGCGCTGGCTCGCCGGCTGGATGAATCGCTGCGCCTCCTACAAATAATCTATCCCCTCCCTCACATCACAAACTCCCCCACCCCACCCCACCGCTGCATGAGCGCCTCTCTGAACTTCCTCGACCTCCCCGCTGCACGCCAGAGCTTCCCCCTCTACCTCGCGCCCATGGCAGGCGTCACCGACCCCATCTTTCGCAGCCTCTGCAAGGAGATGGGGGCGGATGTACTCATGACCGAGTTCGTCTCCGCCGAAGGGGTCTTGCAGGCCTGGGAGCGCAACCGCCGCTACGTGCAGTTCTCCGCCGCGCATCGGCCGCTGGGGGTGCAGATCTTTGGCAGCAAGCCCAGCAACATGGCCGAGGCGGCGCGCATCATCTATGATGCCATGCAGCCGAGCTTCATCGACATCAACGCCGGCTGCCCCGTCCCCAAGGTCGTCGGCAAGAACGGCGGCTCTTCGCTCCTCAAAGATCTCCCTCTACTCCAAGACATCACCGCCGCCGTCGTCCGCGAGATGCAGCCCGACTGCCCCGTCACGGTCAAGATACGCATCGGCTGGGATGCGAACAGTATCAATGCACGCGAATGCACCCAGCGGCTCGCTGACGCCGGCGCTCGCGCCATCAGCATCCACGGCCGCACCCGCTCACAGCAATACGGTGGAGAAGCCGACTGGGACGTCATCCACGACTGCGCGCGCGCGCTGCCCGAGCTGCCCATCATCGGCAATGGCGACATACGCAGCCCCGAGCGCGTGCGCGAGATACGCGAGCAGGGTCTCGTCGCTGGTGTCATGATAGGGCGCGCGGCGATGAATGATCCATGGATCTTCTCACGCTGCCGCCACTACCTCGACACGGGCATCATCCCTGAGCCACCGAGCGCTGAGCTGCGCCTCGAGCTCATGCTGCGCCACACACGACTCGCACTCGAGAGCGAGCACTACGGCTCGGTGATCAACACCATGCGCGCCATGCGCTCGCGCCTCCTCGCCTACGCGAAGGGCATCCCTGGCACCAAGCCACTACGCCCCCAGCTCTCGCGCGTCGAGAGCTATGAACAGCTCTGTGAGCTACTCTCCCCCCTGCACCCCTCCCCCCTGCCATGAACCTCCCCAAAACACTCCTCCTCACGGCGAGCCTCTTTCTGCTGAGCTCCTGTGGTCCCTCGCTCGAAGAGCGCGTCCAACAAGCCACCACCCCTGAGCTGCTCATGGAGGCGGGCGAGGATGTACTCGAAAGCATCGAAGATCAAGCCAGCCTCGATCGGGGCAAAATTTTCATCGTCCAACTCCATACCAACTACAAGCTACTCGATAACAAGTCCAAGGAAGAGCTCCACAAACGCTTCTTACGTGAAAACAAGGAGATCAACAACGAGGTCGAGCGCATCTTGCAACTCGACCTCACTCTAGGAGATTTTTCTGACCCCGTCATTGACCAGCACATACGCTCTGTCTTACGTCTACTCAAGGAAATGAACAAGCCCATCCGACTGAAGTAGTCGCCAACAACATGAACAAATACATCCTATACACCAGCATCACGCTGCCCGCCCTCATTCTCTCCGCCTGCACCAATCCTGCTGAGGAGGCACTTGAGAAGGCGAGGCTGAGCAAATCCCCCGAGGACTGCCTCAACGCCCTCGTCGTCGTCCTGCGCGAAGGCAGCAAGGAGAAAGACCAGCAGCGCACCATCGAGCAGCTCTTTGAGCTCCAAAGCATCGTGCGCCAGTTCACCCCCAAGGACGCGTTTGAACTCGTCATGCTCTACAACAAGGAGGAGACGCGCAAGCAGATCAATGAGCTCGAGGCTCTCCTACTCAAAGAAAAGATGAATATCCCCAGCCTCATCGACATCATCCGAGGCAAGTAAGCAACGCATTGCTTACTTCTCTCTCAGCAAAGACCGCGTCGACACGATGCGGTCTCTGTTTTGCCTGTCTCACAGCTCAGCGATGGCAATGAAGGGCAGATTGCGATAGCACCCCTTCACATCCATCCCATAGCCGACAAGAAACTCCCCACCAGCTTGCAAGGCGACGAAATCCGCCTCCATCTCGCAGCGACGGCAGTGACACTTGTCCACCGCCACCGCCGAGCGCACCTCGAGAGCTCCCCGCTGGCGGAGCACCGAGGATAGCTCCTTGAGCGTGAGCCCCGTGTCGATGACATCATCCACGAGCAGCACGCGCTTACCCTCTAGCTCAGGCATCTCGCCCAGCCATTGCAAGCGTCCCGAGGATTCATAAGCATGCCCATAGCTCGACACGCGCAGTGTATGCAGCGTGTAGGTCGGCGGCAGCTCGCGCAGCAGATCGGCGGCGAACCAGAGCGCGCCATTCATCAGTG
>CAYJID010000114.1:0-6848 GCA_964370135.1 uncultured Akkermansia sp.
GTCCGCGCTGGAAGAAGATGCTCACGATCTCCTCCCCCCAGAAGAAGAGCAGGATGGACGAGGGGACGGCAAAGAAGGCGACAAAGCGCAGCGCAATCGCGAGCTGCTTGGAGATCTCATCACGGTCGTCCTGCTGCACGAGTCGTGAGATGAGCGGCAGCACGACCATGCCCACCGCGACGCCAAAGAGGGCAACGGGGAGCTGCCAGAGGTGGAAGGCCATGGCGAGAGCCGTCACCGAGCCCTCTGGCAGGTAGAGGGCAAAGGAGGTGTTGATAAAGATGTTGAACTGCGTGATGCCCGCCGCGAGAGCCCCGGGTATCATGAGCATCCATACCTTCTTGCACAGCGGGTCAGTGAAGCGCAGGCGTCGTCCATCCCAGCGCATGCCGAGATCAAGCTTTGATTGGAAGCCAAAGTTCTGCATCTTCGGCAGCTGGATGAGGATCTGCGCCACGCCGCCGAGCACGACGGCGATGGCAAAGCCGTAGAGCGCGCGCGGGCCAAAGTCGGAGTCGATCATCCAGCCGAGCAGCGAGCCGACGATGATGATGGTGATGTTGAACCCCGCGCTAGAGAGGTTCGGCAGGCCAAAGACGCCAAACACGTTCAGCGCGCCCATGCAGAGGGCGGAGACGGAGGCGAGCAGGATAAAGGGCCACATGATGCGGCAGAGCTCGGCGGCGAGGTCCATATAATTTGCCTTGTCGAGCTTGAGGCTCGTGGCTGCGCCATCGCTCTGGGGCAGCGAGTGAAGCTGCCCCTCATGGTAGATGACAACACTTCCTTCACTGAGCTGGAGGCGGCCCTCTGTGAGCTTGTCAGGATTGACCCAGAAGTCGAAGTCCTGTGGCGCGCGCTGCGCGTCGTAGGAGAAGCGCGCGGTGGGTTGTCCGTCTTTGTCCTCGCCCTCGCCGAGGTAGCGCAGCGCGACTCCTCCCTCTGCCGCCAGAGGGGAGGTGGGCAGAATCTGGCTCAGCGGCATGTCGGCCTGGCGCCTGCCAGCCGCATCCAGATGAGCTGGTGCGCTGATGACGGTGTCGGCACTCAGCTCGATGTGGTGCTTGGCGGGATAGAGGATCTGCATGAGCAGTCCTGTGAGTAGCATGCCGAGCCCGACGATGATGAGCATCAGCGTGCTCACCTGTGTGATGACGCGGTTCGCCAGTCCCCACGCCGCCTCGCGCCCCTCCTTCTCCTCGACCTTGCTCATGGTGCTGGTGAAGCTCTGTGAGAGAGCTCCCTCGGCGAACATATCGCGCAGCATGTTGGGCAGGCGATAGGCACTCAGGAAGGCGTCCATCGCGCCTGACGCGCCAAAGAGGGCGGTGAAGCAGATCTCGCGTAGCAGACCGGTGAAGCGGCAGCAGAAGATGGCGAGGGTGGCGATGAGGCTTTTGGAGTGCAGGGAGGCCATGGTAGGTGGGGAGAGAGGAGGGGAGGTGGGTTAGGTGTTCGAGTGAGCCTTAGCGGGTCTTGGAGGGGAGTCCCTCGCGGATGGTGCGCGCTACGCGTCGCGCGGTGTAGCTATCGCCGCGTACGAGGTAGGTGCGGGCGAGCTCACGCACGGTGTCTTTGTAGAGCTTGGGGCGGGCGCGGTCGAGCTTGTCACGACTCTCTTCATCCAGTGCCTTGATCTCGTCGATGACGGCTTGGAGCATGCGCAGGGCGGTCGCATCGGCGCTGTCCTTGTTCTGCTTGCGGTGGAGTAGCGCGAGCTTTTGGCGCATTTCGAGCAGGCGTCCTGTGGTCAGCGTGTTGGGCGAGGCCTCGGTGAGCTTCAGGTAGGCTTGATACCACTCTGTAGCGGCGGCGTACTTCTCTTCTTTCTCGTAATGGGCGGCGAGGTCTCGGGCGATTTGATGACGGTAGATGCTGTGGATCTCGGCGAGCTGGGGCTGATCCTCGAGTAGCTTCCATGTCTGGAGGTAGAGGGCGATCTTCTCCTCTGCCTTGGCCTGCTTGGCGAGGAAGAGCAGGTAGCGCATCTGCGCTCCCGCGTCCTTGTCATGCTCCAGTAGGTAGCGACAGGCGGCGAGGGCGGACTCGGTGTCGCCGCGCTCTTCATTCACCTTGAACTGGAGGCGTCGTATCTCGATGTGGCGCTCGGGGGTGAGCTGCTGGTAGCCCTCGGCGAAGGCTTGCGCGAGCGAGAGAGCCTGAGCGGCCTCGTCGTATTCTTTCAGACGGTAGGAGAGCTCGCCGAGCATGTAGTAGCACTCGGGCAGCAGGCGCAGCTCGCTGTTCTCACTGAGCATGGAGTCGCGGCTCTTGAGCAGCTTGCTGCTGACCTCGCGCAGGGTTTTCTCATCCATGCTGGGGTTGTCGCGCAGCGCGTTGCCCACCTCGCGTACGATGAGCTCGGAGGTGACGGGGGACTCGGGCCATTTCGCGGCTTCGAGGATGTTGCGCACTTTCTGGAGGATGGGGTCTTTGACCTCGCTGACCTCGACTTGGTACATGAGCAGCTTCGCCGCGAGTGAGGCGTCCTCGGGGCGGGTGAGGCGTGAGCGGACGGCGGGCAGCTCGAGGCGGGTGAGTGACTTGAAGACGACCTCACGACGCTGGAGGCGGATGGCACTCTCGGCGGTGCGCTCGATGGAGCGCAGCAGCAGCTGGATCTTTGTCGAGCTCTGCATGGCGATTTCTTGGAGTCTCTCGTCGAGCTGGAGTTGGAGCTCGAGGTCATTGTGCTCGAGGGCTGCTATGGCGAGCAGCTCGAGCTGCGCGGCATTGGCGAGGTGGATGACGTCGGGGAGGATGATCATCGCGCGCTCCCATTCGCTCTGCTCGATGAGGCGCATCATGAGTATCCAGCGGAAGCGCTGCTTGGCGGCAGCATCCTTGATCCAGCCGAGGCGGGCGCGCTCGTTGTCCTGGAGCTCGAGCAGCTGGGCTTTGTTGCCCGAGAGCTGGGTGAGGAGGCGCTCGAGGTTCTCATTAGCCTCGGCGTTGGAGTGCTTGATGACGGCGGGTGTGCCTTCGAAGAAGACTTTGATCTTGTTGCGGAAAAGGAAGTAGCCGAGGCAGCCTGTCGCAACGACGATGAGGCTGATAGCGGTGATGGGCAGCCAGTGGTTGCCTGTTTTGCGGCGGGGCTTGCGTCGATAGAGACTTGACATGTCGTGGGATGTTGCGGGTTTTGTATAGGGGGGGGTGTGAAAGTAGGAGGCGACTCGTGGTTTTCTGAGGTTTTTCTGAGGTGAGCTTCTAGATGCGAAGGACACCCCGCCTCGAAAGGGGGCTACCGTGCTGTGGATGACCGCGCTTTCGAGAGAGGTGTTCTTTGTGATATAGTTATGCTATGATGATCAGCAGCTGCTCGGTTCTAAATCAAAGGTGCTGCGCAGGCATCGTATCGCCTCCTCACTGGCTGATTCAGCGACGGTGGTGGAGATGTTGATTTCAGAGGTCGAGATCATGTAGGTCTGGATCTGGGCGTCGGCGAGGGATTGGAATATCTTGGCTGCGACCTCGGCGTGGGAGCGGATGCCGACCCCGATGGCGGAGATCTTGACGAGCTGTTCCTTGGATTCTATCTTGGCCTCAGCTCCGAGGGCTCCGCTGGCGATGAGTGTCTCAAGGGTGCTGACTGCTGCCTGTAGGTCGGAGGCATCGAGTGTGATGGACTGTCGCGCGTGGCCCTGGTAGGCGGTGTTGGCGACGATCATGTCGATGTTGATCTCGGCGGTGGCCAGCGCATTGAGGATGAGGGAGGTGTGAGGGCACTTCGGATCGAGATTGGAGATGGTGATGCAGGCCTGCGGGGCATCCGTGCGGACGACTTCGTTGACGACGGGGGATTCCATCGCCTTGCCTTCTCCCTGCGTATTGCAGGCTGTGCTCGACTGGGTGGTGCAGCAGCTGGTGGTCTTGCAGCTTGAGGTGGTTGTGTCCTGTGGGCTGGTGGCTGTGCTGGGGATGTGGAGGTCAAAGGCCTTGTGCAGGCAGTGGACGGCGGCCTCGCGCTTCGGCATGGGTACGGTGGTGGAGATGTGGATCTCGGAGGTGGAGATGATGCCTGTCTTGATGCCATCGGCCGCGAGGGCGGCGAACATTTTGGCCGCAACACCCGAGTGGTGGCGCATGGCCTCACCGACGACGGAGATCTTGGCTAGACCAATCTGTACCTCGGGCTCGTCATTCTCATCGTAGGGGCGCAGTGCTTCTGTTGCTGCTTCGATGTCCTCCATGTCCATGGTGAAGGAGTGGCGGATGCGGCCGTCGTGGGCGGTGTTCGCCACGATCATGTCGACGACGATGCCTGCTTGTGCCAGTGCGGCGAGGAGCGTGGTCGTGTGGTTGGTCGCATTGGGGCAGCCGAGGATGGTGATGCGGCCCTGTCGCTTGGTGGTGGGGGTGATGCTGATGACGGGGCGATCGGTCGCGCTGTTCTCGGCACGGACGATGGTGCCAGGGTTCTTGTTCATCGAGTTGCGTACTTCAAAGACGACGTCGAATTTCTTGGCGAACTCGACGGAGCGCGCTTGCATGACCTTGGAGCCACTGGAGGCCATCTCGAGCATCTCGTCGTAGCTGAGTACGGGGATTTTCTGCGCATCGGAGACGATGCGGGGATCGCAGGTGTAGACGCCGTCGACGTCGGTGAGGATCTGGCAGACGTCGGCGTTGACGGCCTGCGCCATGGCGATAGCGGAGAGGTCAGAGCCACCGCGTCCGAGTGTCTGGATGTCGCCGAGCTCGTTGACGCCTTGGAAGCCAGCGCAGACGACGATGTAGCCTTCTTCGATAGCATTGACGACGCGGGAGGCGTCGATGGTGGTGATGCGTCCATGGGTGTGCGCGCCGTAGGTGGCGTAGCCAGCTTGGATGCCGGTGAAGCTGACAGCCTTGTAGCCCTTGCGATTCAGCGCCATGGTGAGTAGTGCGATGGATTGCTGCTCACCGGTGGCGAGCAGGACGTCCATCTCGCGCTCGGTGGGTTTGGGGGATATTTCCAGAGCGAGCTGGATGAGGCTGTCGGTCACTCCACTCATTGCTGAGATGACGGCGACGACTTGATTACCTGCTTTGTGGGTCTCGATGAGACGGTCTGCCACATTTTGTATGCGCTCGATAGTGCCTACGGATGTGCCTCCATATTTTTGTACGATACGTGCCATGTCTGTTGGGATGATCTGTAAGAAAGGTGTTCTATTCGGTGTTGGATGGGGGGAGGGGTGGGGCGTGTGGGCTATATAGCTCAGCTCTCGAGATCCTCGATGCGTAGGATGCTGGGATCAGGAGCGATGCCGCTGAGCTGCGCGACCTCGGCGAGAGCCTGTCGCATCAGCCCCCAAGGGCAGGCGTGCAGGATGAAGACGAGGTCATTGATCTGGCAGCCATCGGGCGCACTCAGCTCGCTGCAAGAGGAGCTGGTCGCGGAGATGCTGATGCCGTATTTGGAAAAGATGGTTGCGAGTGCGGCGATGCCCCCTGTCTCGTCCTTGATGCGGAAGCGCACGTAGTAGGGGGTGACCGTGTCGTCAGCTGCCATGAGGCGAAGGCTCTTCGCATAGGGGCTGAATCCTGTGTGGTACTCGTTGCGATGCTCGCGCATGGCGAGCACGATGTCGCTGATGACGGCACTGGTAGTGGGATTCTTGCCCGCGCCTCTGCCGTAGAAGATGGTCTCGCCGACGATGTCGCCCTGTACCGCGATGGCGTTGAAGACGCCGTCGACGTGGGCGAGCAGGTGGCTCTCTGGGACGAAGCTAGGCTGGACGCGTAGCTCGAGCTGGTTGTTCTCCTCATGCTGCTTGATCATGACGAGTAGCTTGATGGTGTAGCCGAGCTTCTGGGCAAAGTCGAAGTCCACCGCCTCGATGCGCTCGATGCCTGTCACGGTGATGCTCTCAGGGTCGATGGGCTGCCCGTAGGCGAGCATGGCGAGGATGAGTGCTTTGTGCGCGGCATCACCGCCATTGATGTCAAGCGTGGGGTCGGCCTCGGCGAATCCGAGCTGCTGGGCGCAGGCGAGGGCGTCGGCGAAGCTCTGCCCCTGCTCCTTCATGGAGGTGAGGATGTAGTTGGACGTGCCGTTGATGATGCCCGCGATGCTGCGGACGTTGTTGCAGATGAGGGAGTTCTGAAGGCTCTGGATGATAGGGATACCGCCGCCGCAGGAGGCTTCGAAGTAGAGCGGGACATTCAGCTGGGCGGAGAGGGCAAAGAGGGTGGCTCCCTTCTCCGCGAGTAGGGCTTTGTTACCTGTGACGAGGGGCTTGCCTGCGTGGAGGGCGGCTAGAGCCAGCTCGTAGGCCTCGGTGGTGCCGCCGATGAGCTCGATGATGATGTCGATGTCGGGGTCGTTGACGATCTCCTTCCAATCATCGGTGAGCAGTCCTTCTTCAATCTGGATGTCGCGTGGTCGTGTGAGGTCGCGCACGGCTATGCGCTTGATTTGGTAGGGGATCTGTGCGCGCGCTTCGAGCAAGCTGTGCTGGAGTGATAGTGTCTCATAAACTCCTGCTCCCACTGTCCCGAGACCGACTAGACCTAATTGTAATGAATCAGACATCCTTTATAGTATACGTGCGGACATGGTATCGTATTTTATCTATCATGACAAGCCTATATTTCGCAGCCAAATTGACAAAAAATACATTTTTTTCAAAAAAAGTCTTGCATAATTTTCAAAATCCGCTAGAATGCTCTCGCACAAGTTCAACGCGGGTGTAGCTCAGTGGTAGAGCGCAACCTTGCCAAGGTTGATGTCGTGGGTTCGAATCCCATCACCCGCTCTCGTTGATCTGTGTATGAGATCTGGTTCGCCAGATTTTACCTTAAAGTCATGCGGGTGTAGCTCAGTGGTAGAGCGCAACCTTGCCAAGGTTGATGTCGTGGGT
>CAYJID010000115.1:0-6803 GCA_964370135.1 uncultured Akkermansia sp.
CTCAAGATCGTCAGCGATCAGCCCTCCGCCTCGGTGAAGTCGATGCGCTTTGCCCTCATCGGCGACAATGCCAAGCGCGCCGCGCACAGCTTCAAGATCTTTGACTCAGGCACCGCCCCCTACTTCTCCCCCAACGCGGAGCAGGAAGGCGACAAGGCAAAGCCCATCCCCGTCACCGTCAAGCGTCAGGACAAGGTCATCACCATCAGCGGCAACATTGCCCTAGAGAAGGGGGACAACTACCTCTGGGTCGCCATCGACTCCCCTCAGAATGTCGCGGGTGGCACGAGCTTTGACATCGCGCTGCGCAAGATGAGCGCCAGCGATCCCAAGGTGGACATCAAGAGTGCCGACCCCAAGGGCTCCATGAGTGTCTACCCCTTCAAGCAGCGCATCGTGCCTTACTTCCGCAGCGTCTGGCTCACCAGCTACGCGCCGAATCTACTCAAAGCAGAGGATATGGCCAACATGACCGACATCATCTACTTCAACCTCAAGTGCGGAGCTGATGGCAGCCTCAAGGGCGGCAATGACCCCAAATTCCTCCAGGGTCTGGAGAAGCTCAAAACCCTGCGCGGGGAGAACCCCGTCAAGATCATCCTCGGTATCGCGCACAGCGCGGAGGGATTCGCCGCGACGGCAGCCGATCCTGCAAAGCGTCGCAAGTTCGCCGAGCAGATCAAGTTCTACATCGCCAAGCGCGGCTTTGACGGCGTGGACATCGACTGGGAATACCCCAAGGGCGACAAGCAGTGGCGTGACTTCGGCCTGCTGCTCAGCGATATCCGCCAGCAGCTCGGCGCGCATGGTGCCAGCATCAGCTCCGCGGTGCTCATGTACCACAATGTGCCCAATCAGCTCGTCATCGACCAGCTCGACTTTGTCAATGTCATGAGCTACGACCGCGTAGGCGAGCATGCCACGATGCCCCAGTTCATCGCTGATGACAAGGCCTCGCGCAAGATGATGCCTCCTGCCAAGATCATCCTCGGCCTGCCCTTCTACTCCAACGACATGACCAAGCCCCGCGACTGGAAGCTCCAGACTCCCTACTCAAAGATCCGCAAGCTCCAGCCCGACCTCAAGCCCGAGGACAACAATCTCACCATCGACGGCAAGCCCCATTACTTCAACGGTCCTGCCCTCATTGAGAAAAAATCCCAGTACGTCATCGACAACAAGATCGGCGGCGTCATGATCTGGGCCTACGAGACAGACGTCCCCACGAGCGACGCCGCCTCGCTGCGCAGCGCGATGTTCAAGCACATCAAACGCACCAAGCGTTAAGGGAGCTTCTAACTTCTCGTTATTCTAAAGGGGACCTTGCAAAATTAGTTCTGGGAAATTGCAGATTTCGAAAATGAGCGTCACAGCACGCCTTTTGCTGCATTTTGGCGAGAATTCGCAGCTTTTTGGGCTCACATAGCTCGCTATGCGCGCCCAAACGCCGCCAATTCTCATCCAAACTGCAAGCAAAATCCGAAGCTGCTCATTTTGCAAGATCCCCTAAAGGAGACTTCTAAATTCTCGTCATTCTCAATAAGCAAATCGCGAAACTCGCGCCACGAGGCAGCTTTTGAGCGCTTTTCAGCTGGATTTCTCCCGAATTTTCGTCTCAGAGGTCACTCTGAGCCATCAATTCGAAAGAAATCCAACTTGAAAATCATCTCAAAATCTTACCTCGCGAGAAAGTAGAAGCCCCCTAAATAAGCTAATCGGAAGCCTCTCGCACTTGCGTGTACGAGAGGCTTTTTTCTTTTAATATTATCAGCAAGGGGTTATGGTTGGGGTGGTACCTTCTCCCTCTGCTCATCGCTGAAGGGCTCAAAGCTCTTCTGCGCCTCCGCATCCACCCACTCGGGGCGGCGGCGAGCGTAGATCCAGAAGGGTAATCCTGCAAAGATCACCACACCTGCAATCAGCATCAGTACATAGAGCACAGGGCTGCCCACGGAGATCTGACCAGGAGGGATGAAGCTGAGCACAAAGACCATGAAGCTCCCCAGCAGGCCGATGCCACCCACGAGCCACATGCCCCAGACTCGCCCCCCAGGGATGCGGAAGACGCGCTTCGTCTCAGGCGACTTGTGCCTCAGGTAGATCGCCGCCGCAAACATCAGCATATACATGATGAGGTAGAGCAGGATGGTGAGCTGCGCGATGATCTGATAGGCCGACTGCACGCTAGGCATGATGACGAAGAAGATGGAGAGCAGCGTGACGATGCACCCCTGAATGAGTAGGATATTCACCTGCACACCGTGCTTGTTCATCTTCTGCATCAGTGGGGGCAGGTAGCCCGCACGTCCCACCTCCAGCAGACCGCGTGAGGGACCTCCCACCCATGCGACCACCTGAGCGAGCACGCCAAAGGCGAGCAGGGCGGCGATCACTGAGCCCAGCCACTCTAGGCCAAAGAAGGCAAAGAGCTTGTTATAGGCCACGAGGAGGCTCTGCACGAGATTGATCTGGCTATTGGGGATGATGAATCCAATCGCCAGTGTGCCAAAGACGAAGATACACACGGTGATGAGCGACGCCATGCCGATGGCGAGGGGATAGTCGCGCCCTGGGTCCTTCACATCCTTCACATGCACAGCACTCATCTCCATGCCCGCGTAGAAGAGGAAGATGCTCGCCGCGAGCACGATGTTGTTAAAATTGCTCAGATCGGGGAAAAAGCTCTCGGCATTCATCTGGATATGGATGGGATTGCCCATGCCCCAGTAGAGCATGCCAAAGAAGATGAGCAGGGCTGCGGGTAATACCGTGCCCAGCATCGAGCCCCACTTGGCAATAGCTCCACTCATCGCCATACCGCGGAAATTGAGCAGACTCGCCCCCCAGTAGACGGAGAGCACGACGAGCAGCACATAGAGGCTATTGGCCGACAATGCCGCATCCCAGCTCTGATCTGTGCCGATAAAGGCGAGCGAGACCGCGGCAAAGGTCAGCACGGTGGGAAACCAGATGGTGCTCTGTATCCAGAGCAGCCAAATGGCGACAAAGCCGAGCCGTGCGCCAAAGGCCTCACCGACCCAGCGAAAGACACCGCCGCGCTGCGGCCAGCCCGTTGTGAGCTCGGCTGCGACGAGAGAGACGGGGATGAGGAAGAAGATGGCGGCAAAGATATAATAAAAGGCTGACGCGAGCCCGTAGGTGCTCTCCGCGGCCAGCCCGCGTAGGCTGACGATGGCGGCGACGTTGAGCATGGCGAGGGCAAAGACACCTAGACTTCGCTTAGGGCCTGCCTCTGCAGGATCTGTAGATGGTGGGGATGGATGATTCATGATGATATAGAGGGGGGATAGAAGAAAGCACTGTAGCAAGCTCACTCCAGATAGACAAAGCAAATCGTCCATCATATAGAGTCATGTCTATTGGGGACCTTGCAAAATTAGTTTTTGGAAATTGCAGATTTCGAAAATGGGAGCGTCACAGCACGTCTTTTGCTGCTAATTTTGCAAGATCCCCCATTGCGAATGAAGAATATCTCAGGATCTTCTCTTTTTTCCTTGATCATGCGCTTGTTATTTGTTAAATTCTTTCATAGCAAATCATTACAAACCAATGAAACTCTCTCGCTGGATGACAGCACTCGCACTCATGGTCATGAGCGTCGCTCCTTTCGCTCAGGCCGCCTCCGAACCGACTCTTCTCTATGGTCTCAATTTCAATGATACCTCTGATCTGACAGCTAGTATGGGCTCAGGCACAGCTGCGGTTACGACCTATGACAAGGCGTACTATACTGACTCACTCACCACGACGAACACGGTCACAGGTGAAGGCAGTGCCCTCGTCATGAATCGCGATACCGTGCAGATTGGCGACGGCTCGTCCAATCTCGGCTCGGGCACCGATTACACACTCTTCTTCTCCTCGAATTTTATGGGCAGCTCAGCCGTTGATGATGGATTTGATCGCAACTTCGCTGATATTCTTAGCTTCGAGGTCAATGGGCTCAACTATAGCATCCGCTGGGGCAACAATGGCAACACCATCAGCTTTGGTCAGGCAGCCGCTACAAGCCAACCGACTACTCTCACATGGACAGGCACTCAGGAGTGGACGAACTTTGCCTTCACCACGACGAGTGGCTCGAGCACTCTCTACATCCTCGATGGCGAAGGCGCGATTCTGACTCAGCACACCTTTGGCCTCGGTGGCAATCTCCAGTATGTCCTCACTGGCTCAGGTGGATCCCCCACCAGCAATGGTATTGCGAATGCCGATCGTGACAAGCTCACCTACATCGACAATGTCGCGGTCTACGATGGCATCCTCACCGAGGAGCAAATCCAGCAGGCTGCTATCTTTAGCTCAAGCAACGCTGTCGGTATTACCGACTATATCCCCGAGCCGAGCACCGCTACGCTGAGCCTGTTGGCTCTCGCTGGTCTGGTGGCGCGCCGCCGCCGTGTGAGCTAAGCCTCGATCCTCCAATATGGAGAAAAGAAAAATGATCAGAGCCTAGACTCCTCGTGAGTCTAGGCTTTTTCTTGTAGAGGAGAGAGGGAGGGTGGGGGAAAAAAATCCAACAAAATAACTGTAATCTCGCTTGATATCGAGCAGCGGCATTGCTATGATAGATGCCATGAAAATCGTGATGGTAGAAGACGATATTGATATCGCAGAGCTCGTGGCATTCAGCCTGACACGCGCGGGCTACGAGGTGCACCTCGCCCATGATGGCATGGAGGGCCTCGAGCTCATCCGCAATGAGCGCCCCAATCTCGCAATCTTGGACATCATGCTGCCGAGTATGGAGGGGCTCGATATCTATCGCGCCATGCAGGCGAGCACCATCACGGAGAGCATCCCTGTGCTCTTCCTCACGGCCAGGGCGCAGCTCGAGGATAGGCTCGAGGGGCTCCAGCTGGGAGCAGATGATTATATGACCAAGCCCTTCTCCCCAAAGGAGCTCCAGCTGCGTATACACAATATTCTCGCCCGTCACGCTGCCGCGCGCACGCAGGGACTGGTCGTGCGCTGCGAGGGGCTCACGCTGGATAAGAATATGCTCGAGGTCACGCTGGATGGCGAGCATGTCGATCTGACGACGGCGGAGTTCAAGCTGCTCTCCTATATGGTGGAGCGCAATGGGCAGGTGCAGGATCGCTATGAGCTCCAGAAGGTGCTCTTTGGCTATGCGGACACGACGCAATCACGCGCGCTGGACACGCATATCAAGCGCCTGCGACAGAAGCTCGGGCACTACGCGCCCTGCGTCGAGACGGAGCGCGGTGTGGGGTACTATTTCACCTCAGAAAAAATCCCTCGCTGAGCGGCCGAATATGGAGTGACGAGCTACTGCATTGGCAGCAGCCCGTGAAAAAAAGCATAGGGGGAAACTCAGCACGGCGTCGGATTCGTCGCGGGTAGGGAGGCACTTCTTCACTATCCACGGTCTCAATACCGCAGCGCGCCGTACAGGCATGTATCAGTTGCCAGAGGAAAAGACACTCCGTGCCATCTCTCCAGCAACTGTACATCCATTTATTCTCGTCATTAGGGGATCTTGCAAAATGAGCAGCTTCGGATTTTGCTGGCAGTTTGGATGAGAATTTGCGGCGTTTGGGCGCGCATAGTGAGCTATGTAAGCCCCAAAAGCCGCGATTTCTCGCCAAAATGTTGCAAAAGGCGTGCTGTGTCGCTCATTTTCGAAATCTACAATTTCCCAAAACTAATTTTGCAAGCTTCCCATTAGCCCCTGTACTTTGCCCTGCGGTGGAAATGCACAGCAACGATGATGCCGATGATATTGGGCAGCCAGAGCACGATGTAGGGCGTGATGCCCGATGACTTGCGCGAGAGCTCGCAGAAGACGAGCGCGAGGAAGTACAGGGTCGCCACCGCAATCCCCACTCCGAAGCCCGTCGTGGTGTCCTTGCGCCGTGCCGTAATAGCGAGCGGGACGCCTATCAAGGAAAACACAAAGCAGGCGAGCGCAAAGGAGGCGCGCTTCGTCCCCTCGGTGCGAAAGGCTAGCTCGGTTTTCTTGTTCATCCCATTGATATAATGAGCCGCCTCGGTACTGGCCTCACTCCAGAGCTGCGTCGCACCGGGGAAGGGCGCAGATACGCGCACCTGCTCGGTGATCTGCCTCATGAGCGGGATGTCGGCTCCCTGGAGTCGCTCCAGACGCTGGAGGGTGTAGGCGATCTCACTATTGGTGAATCGGTTGTCCTTGAGGCGTCTATGCTTGCTTACAGGGATGGTGAAGTTGAGCGGCATCTTGTCTATCAGCGGCATATCCGAGCTCACGGCGTCGCGTCGCTCCATGGTGATGTTGTGCAGCATGAGGGTGACCTGCCGCGTCTCGGGGTCAAAGTCACCGATGACGGCGCGCTGGGCATGCAGCGATGCGTAGTCTTTGTTACCCTTCTCCGCGCTCACATCGGGGTAGACGTGTAGTCCGTAGATGACGTCGTCCTCGCGCCTCTCGATGTAGAGCTTGAAGCCATCAATCTTGATGCTCGATGAGTTCGCACTCAGGAGGTTCTTGGGGTTGTCCTGCATCGCATCCATGACCAGCGAGCTCATCGCCTGCTTGCTGCGTGGCGCGACTTCGATATTGATGTAGTAGCAGACGGCAGAGAGCGCGATGCCTAGCATGATGGCGGGCACGCTGAGTCGCCAGAGGCTCAGTCCCGCCATGCGCATGGAGGTGAGCTCATTGTCCGCGGCGAGTCGTCCGTAGACGAGGAGGACAGCGGTGAGGAATCCCCAAGGCAGTGAGAAGGATAGTGAGAAGGGGATGACCTGCAGCATGAAGTCAATGACGATCGTCGGCGGCGCGC
>CAYJID010000116.1:0-6773 GCA_964370135.1 uncultured Akkermansia sp.
GTGATATTGCCGCGACCCGAGGCGAGCACGCGGTATGCCTCATCATATTTCTCCTTCGCCTTCTCCAGACTCTTGTCAATCTGGATGAAGAGACTCATGAAGGAGACAAACTTGTGGTAGAGATCCGTGCACTCGCGTACGATCTGCTCGAGATTCTTGCTCTGGCGATCACGCTGCCACAGGTAGTAGCAGAGCTTGATGGACATGATGAGATTCGTGGGGCTCGTCAGCAGCACATTGTGACGCTGCGACTCCTCCAGCAGCTCGGGGGCAGCTTGGAGAGCCTCGATGTAGGCGCCCTCGTTGGGGAAGAAGAGCAGCACGTAGTTGAAGGCATTGGGCACGACCTCGGGGTAGTTCTTGCTTGAGAGCTCCTTGATATGCGTGCGCACCGAGGTGAGGTGCTGCTTGAGCGCGAGGGCGCGTGTGGGCTCGTCGGTGGCATTCACAAGGCGGCTGTAGGCCGTTAGCGAGACTTTGGAATCGAGGATGAGGCGCTGACCCTGTGGGTAGTGGATGACGAGATCGGGGCGCAGCTGCTCGCCAGCGGCATTCGCATAGCTGGGCTGGACCATGTACTCCTGCCCCTTGTTGAGTCCCGCGTAGCTCAGGATGCTCTCCAGCAGCATCTCGCCCCAGTCACCTTGGAGCTTCGTATTGCCCTTCAGCGCGCGGGCGAGCTCGACGGCGTCGGAGCCTATCTTGTCGGCCTTGTCCATGAGATTGCGCGAGATCTCCTCCATGAAGACCTTGTTCTTTTCACCTGCGATATTATTCTTGCTCACGGCGGAGTCGAGCTGCTCGAGACGCTGCTTGAGCGGCTCCAAGATGAGCTCCATCTGCTCCTTGTTCTGATGCTGGAGCTCGCGCGATTGATGCTGGAACTCCTCGATGGCGACGGCCTTGAACTGATCGCGCATCTGGTTGTGCGTCGCCTGCAGATCGGCATAGCGTCGCTCGTGGTACTCTCGCTCGCGCTGGAGCTGGGTGAAGAAGCTATCCTGTTCTTGATCTTCTTGCTCTTGCTTCTCCAGCTCCTCGCGCTCGCGCTCGATGCGGAAGGCGGTGCGCTGCACGGAGAGCTTGCGCTGGAAGTAGATGGCAGTGATACTCGCGCCAAAGAAGAAGAAGAGCGAGGGGAGCAGGAAATCGAGAGGTTCAAAAGGAGGCATGATGTGTAAAAATAAATGAATTAGTAAAAAAAGATAAAAGTGAAATCAGAGACGCAGCTGCGCTTCGAACTGGCGCAATTGGATGGCCTCAAAGAGCTGATCCTCACTCGGTCTCGCGCTGCCCGCGAGATCGGCGATCGTGAGCGCGACGCGCAGGATGCGGTCAAAGGCGCGCGCGGAGAGGCCGAACTGATCGCAGGCTTGGAGCAGCAGGGCTTTCTGCGACTCAGTCAGTGGGAAGGTGTCGCGTAGCTGCTTGCTGCTCAGCTGCGCATTCTGTTGGATATGGCGCGTGGACTCGCGCCCCGCAAAGCGATCATACTGGCGGTAGCGCGCGAGCTGGACACGCTCGCGCATACGAGCACTCGGCTCGCCATCGGGACGGGAGAGCAGATCGGCGGGCGCGACGGCGGGCACCTCGATGAGGATGTCAAAGCGGTCGAGCAGCGGGCCAGAAATTTTCTTCCTATAGCGCTTCACATCCGCAGGGCTACAGCGGCAGTGGTGGCGCGCATCGCCGAGGTAGCCGCAGGGGCAGGGATTCATCGCCGCGAGCAGCATGAAATCACAGGGGAAATCCATCGTGCCTGACGCGCGCGAGATCGTCACCGTGCCATTCTCAAGCGGCTGGCGCAGCGTCTCCAGCGCGCGACGGCTGAACTCGGGCAGCTCATCGAGGAAGAGCACGCCGCGATGCGCGAGCGACACCTCACCCGGTGTGATCTGATTGCCCCCGCCCATGAGCCCCACATCGGAGATCGTGTGATGGGGCGCGCGGAAGGGGCGCTGGTGGAGGAGCTTTTCTGTGCTGAGTAGCCCGCAGACCGAGTGGATTTTACTGGCTTCCAGCTGCTCCTCTTCGCTGAAGGGAGGCAGGATGCTGGGGAGGCGCGAGGCGAGCATGCTCTTGCCACTGCCGGGGCTGCCGCAGAAGAGAATATTGTGCCCGCCAGCGGCGGCGATCTCCAGCGCGCGGCGCGCGTAGATCTGCCCCTTTACATCTTCGAAATCGGCACTGCCGCGCAGCGGCGTGCTCGTACGGGGTGGGGCGACGTAGGGCGTGAGCTTGTCTCGGTAGAGCAGCGTATCCCATGCCTCGGCGAGCGTGCGTACGGGGTAGATCGCGATGCCTGAGACCATGGCCGCCTCGGCGGCATTCTCGGGGGACACCATGAGGTACTGCCTGCCCTGATCACGGGCGGCGACGGCGAGCGAGAGCATGCCCTTCGTACCGCGCACTGCGCCGTCGAGCGCGAGCTCGCCGACGATGCACCAGCTATCCAGCTGCTGCGGGATACTGCGCTGGAGGGGGCGCGGGACATCCTCCATATTCTGCTGCGTCGCCATGGAGATCGCTAGCGCGATGGGGAGGTCAAAGCCCGGCCCCTGCTTGCGCACATCGGCGGGCGCGAGATTCACCGTCACCACCATGCTCGTCGGGCGGAGGAAGTCGCTGTTCGCGATGGCAGCGGTGACACGCTGGATGCTCTCCTTGACCGCGGCATCGGGGAGACCCACGATGGAAATGCGCCCCGAGTCCTGTACTTGGAATGCATCGACCTCCACATCGACAGCATAGCCGTCGATGCCTAGGAGTGCAGCGGAGTGGAGGCGGGTGATCACTTAAGCTATATTAAATGATTGTTTTAGCTTTGTCACTCATAGAAAGTGTACTTGAGAGTGAAAAAGGCGAAAAAGACATTTAGAGTCCGTTTTAGAGTCCGATTTTTTGGCGGAAATAGGCGATGGCGCGCTCAATGCCCTCCTCCAGAGGGATGCGGGGAGCCCAGTCGAGCTTCTCGGCCGCGAGCGAAATATCAGGGCGACGCTGCGTTGGGTCATCCTGCGGCAGCGGGCGGAAGACGAGCTGGCTGCGGCTGGGGATACGCTGGAGGACGAGCTCGGCGAGCTCGCGAATGGTGAACTCGCCGGGGTTGCCCAGATTCACCGGTCCGAGGAAGTCTTTGTCACTCGCCATCATGCGAACCATCCCCTCAATGAGATCATCAATGTATTGGAAGGAGCGCGTCTGCTGCCCCTCTCCATAGATCGTGATATCCTCGCCGCGCAGAGCTTGGCAGATGAAGTTGGACACCACGCGGCCATCCTCGGGATTCATGAGAGGTCCGTAGGTGTTGAAGATACGAATCACCTTGATATCCACGCCCTCATGGCGGTTGTAGTCGAACATGAGACTCTCCGCGCAGCGCTTGCCCTCATCGTAGCAGGCACGGATGCCGATGGGATTGACCGCGCCGCGATAGCTCTCCACTTGAGGATGCACCTCGGGATCACCGTAGACCTCGGACGTGGAGCTCAGCAGGATGCGCGCGCCGTGCGCCTTGGCGAGATCGAGCATATGCAGCGTGCCCAGTACACATGTCTTCGTTGTGAAAATCGAGCGCGCGCCTTGGTAGAAGGGAGGGGACGCAGGGCAGGCGAGGTGATAGATCTCGTCGTAGCGGCGAGCGTCCTCCGTGTAGGGATCGATCACATCATGCTCCACAAAGCGGAATTGGGGAAGATCGAGCAGACCTGCGACATTGTCCAGCGAGCCTGTATAATTGTTGTCAAGGCAAGTGACATCGGCGCCCTCTGCGATCAAACGGTGGCAGAGATTCGCACCGACAAAGCCTGTACCACCAGTCACGAGAATGTTTTTCATAGATGGGGCAATACTAACCCTTTCGCGCAGCGTTGGCAAGCGAAATCTGCGCTTGTTTCCCCCTTGAAACTATGCTAGTATACCGCCGCCATACCGCCATCCACATGGCATACGAACACAACATCACCATACATCCCGCTATGTCCAGCCCGCAGCTCACCCCCGACTTCATTCGCGCCGCCCTCACCACGGTCAAGTACCCCGGCTTTAGCCGCGACATCGTCTCCTTTGGACTGGTGAAGGACATCCAGATCTCGGAGACGGGACATGTCAGCATCCAGTTGCTAATCGAAAGCAAGAATGCGGACGTGCCTCGCTACATCTATGAAGGCGTCATGGGCGTCGTCAAGGAACTCCCCGGTGTGAAGAGCATCGACGTCGATATTGATCACCATGCACCAGAGCCTCAGCAAGCGACGAATGACGACCCTGCGGCTTGGAAAGCCAGCATCCCGCGTGTCAAGCACGTCATCGCCGTCTCGAGCGGCAAGGGAGGCGTGGGCAAGAGCACCGTCTCGGCGAACCTCGCCGTTGCACTCTCGCAGCTCGGCTACCGCACGGGACTGCTTGATCTCGATATCTATGGGCCGTCGATGTCGCTGATGTTTAATACAAAAGAACGCCCTGGATGCACGGATAAAGAAGAATTTTTGCCTGTGGAAGCGCATGGGGTGAAGCTCCTTTCGATGGGACTGCTTATTGAGGAAGACGCGCCTGTGGCGGTGCGTGGGCCGCTTGCGACGCGCTACGTTCAGCAATTTTTGCGCAACACGGACTGGGAAGAGCTTGATTATCTGATCCTTGACCTGCCACCGGGTACGGGGGACATCCAGCTGACCATCGTGCAGACCGTGGAGCTGGCGGGGGCGGTGATCGTCACCACACCGCAGGAAGTAGCACTCATTGATGCGCGCAAGGCGGTGGGACTCTTCCAGCGAGTGGAAACACCTATCCTTGGATTGATTGAGAACATGAGCTACTTTGTCTGTCCGAGTGACCAGCAGGTCTATCACATCTTTGGACAGGGTGGTGGGGAGAAGGAGGCGGCGACGCTGGGCGTGCCTCTGCTGGGGAAAATTCCTTTGGATATCAGCACGCGAGAAGGCGGGGATCAGGGACGACCTGTGGCGTTGCAAGATCCGAGTGAGCATGTGATCTCGGCGGCATTCCGTGAGGTAGCGCAGGCGTTGGTGGCGCAGTTGGAGGCATAAAATTTAACAGACTCCACACGCAGGAGATGCGAAGCATCTTGGATTCTTAAGGTCCAGACCTTAAGCGATCTCCGGCGATCGTTCGCCGGCGGGTGGAGGGCAGAGCCCTCCCGGGTCAAGGGCGGAGCCCTTGCGGGTTCGGGCAGAGCCCGAGGAAGTGCTGGATCGCAGATCCAGCGGGCGTCAGTTCCAAGGCAAATAAGCACATGCCCGCGTGGCAAACCCTGCATGGCAGCAACGCCGCCAACTGACGCCCCCGTCAATCCGCGCCCGAAGGGCGACAAATTCCCACCGTCGCAAACGCGAAGCGTCCACCAAGAGACACAACACCAATCCACCGTCGCAAACGCGAAGCGTCCCCCCAGAGCCACCACACCCATCCCCGCTAGACCCTACCACCAAATTATTAAGCTTGCAATTTAGCAAAAAGCTCCTAAAATTACCCCTGTCACCCATTAACCATTGACCTTCTCAACCATGAAAGTACTCATCACTGGCGGCTCCGGCTTCATCGGCTCTCACATCTGCGAACACTATCAAGACAAAGCAGAAGAAATCCGCATCCTTGACAACCTCCGCACAGGCTATAAAAAGAACCTCGACGGTCTCAAGCACACCTTCATCGAAGGCTCCATCACCGACCGTGATCTCGTCGCTCAAGCAGTCGAAGGCGTGGACTACATCTTCCACATGGCCGCACTCGTCTCCGTGCCTGAGTCCATGACCAAAGTACGCGAGTGCCTTGACCTCAACATCAATGGTCTTCTCATCGTCCTCGAAGAAGCTGCCAAGGCAGGCGTGAAGAAAGTCGTCCTCGCCTCCTCCGCCGCTATCTACGGTGACAACCCCATCGTCCCCAAGGTCGAGACCATGTACCCTGAGCCCAAGAGCCCCTACGGTATCACGAAGCTCGACGGTGAGTACTACCTCGACATGTACCGCACGACGGGTCAGCTCAACACAGGCGTCTGCCGCTTCTTCAATGTCTTTGGCCCTCGCCAAGATCCCAAGGGCGCGTACGCAGCCGCTGTCCCTATCTTCATCGAAAAAGCCCTCAAGGGCGAGGATATCTGCATCTACGGCGACGGTGAGCAGACGCGTGACTTTATCTATGTGAAGGATATCGTTGGCGCGCTCACCTATGTTGCGGAGAATCCAGAGGTTGTTGGTGTTAATAATGTCGGCTACGGCGGTCAGATGACGGTCAACACGCTGGCTGAGATGATTATTGCGGCTTCGGGTTCGACGTCGAAGATTGTGCATCTTGAGGAGCGCCCTGGCGATGTGAAGCACTCCCGCGCTTGTGCGGATAAGCTGCTGGCCGCTGGCTGGAAGCCTCAGTACACGATGCAAGAGGGTCTTGATGCGACGCTCGCGTATTTCAAGAGCGTGATTCAGGGTTGATTTCTCTGAGTAATCACATTTTTTAGGAAGAAGGAGGGCGTGGCTCTCCTTCTTTTTTCTGGCTCTGGACGCTTTTGGACGCTTCGCGTTTGCGACGGTGGGAATTTGTCGCCCTTCGGGCGCGGATGGACGGGGGCGTCAGTTGGCGGCGTTGCTGCCATGCTGGGTTTGCCGCGCGGGCGTTTGCTAAGCTATCGGGAACTGACGCCCTGCGGAGCCGTTGGCTCCGCACTTCCTCGGGCTCTGCCCGAACCCGCAGGGGCTTCGCCCCTTGACCCCAGAAGGGCTCTGCCCTTCACCCGCCGGCGAACGATCGCCGGA
>CAYJID010000117.1:0-6618 GCA_964370135.1 uncultured Akkermansia sp.
TTTTTTAGCTCGTCGTCACGATCGGGCTCCTATGGGCATCAGGGCTATTCGTCAAGCCCCCTGTCGAGTGCGCAGCGATCCAGCTATAGTCGTCTGCCTTGGTATACGCGCATGTGGTACACGCTCAAAGGATTCATGCTGTCTTCCTTTATGGGGATTGGTTCGTTGATTCTCATCGCGGTTGCCTTCCTCTTTCTCAAGTCGCGCTTCTCAGGCTAGCAAAAGAACAGCTCAGCATCCCCGTGCGGGGGATACTGAGCTGCTGAAATTGTTTGCAGAAGCAGGGGGGAGAATTATTTGTTCTCTTCGCCAAGGAAGCTCTGCTTGAACTGATCGATCTCGGAGATTACCTTCTTGAGCTGCTTGAGAGCCTGTGGCAGCTGACGCGTGCAGACCATCTGGCGTCTGATGCTCACGTAGCTATCAGCGGGGAGTCCCCAATAATGCTTGCCTGCTTCGAGATCGGAGATGACGCCTGATTTGGCCCCGACGATGGCTTGGTCCCCGATGCTGAGGTGTCCCGCGATGCCGCATTGTGCCGCGATGGTCACGTAGTTGCCAATGGTGGTGCTGCCAGCGATGCCTGTCTGGGCGACGATGATGGTGTGCTTGCCCACGCGGACGTTGTGCCCGATCTGGACGAGGTTGTCAATCTTGCAGCCTTCCCCAATGATGGTGCGTCCGAAGCGCGCGCGGTCGATGCAGGTGTTCGCCCCGATGTCGACATGGTCACCGATGACGACGATGCCTACCTGATCAATGGTGTCATAGCTGCCTGTCTCCTTGTTGAGGAGGAAGCCAAAGCCATCTGATCCTATCACTGCTGCGGGCTGGATGACGACATGGCTGCCGATCTCGCAGCGCTCGCGTACGGTGACGCGGGCGTAGAGCTTGCAATTCTCGCCTATCGTGACTCCTTGCCCAATGATGCAGCCAGGACCTATGTCACAGCCATCGCCTATGCTCGCGCCGCGCTCGATGATGCAGCCCGCGGCGATGCGTACCTTGTCCGCATTGAGCGTGACACCATCCTCGATGATGGCTTGGGGTGAGATACCGGGGGTGAAGCTCTGGGTCGCTTTCATGAAATGCGATACCAGTGCATTAAAGGCCAGCGAGGGATTCTCCACCTCGATATAGATACGCCCTGCAGGGTACTCGGGGAGGGAGGGGGGGACGAGGATGAGCCCTGCCTTGCTGTGCAGGTAATCTTGATAGTACTTCTCATTGCCCAAAAAGGCAACCTCAGAGGGGCAGGCTTCTGATAATGTCGCGACTCCAGAGATGCTGATCTCTGGAGTCGTCCCTAGGAGCTTGCCCCCCGTGAGGCTGAGGATATCTTCTACACTCAGCTTCATATGGGGAGTATGCTTGTTGATGAATGGGTTATTGTGCTGCGGGTGCGCCATTGGCACGCTCAAGCTCAGCTTGTGCGTCGTAGCCTGCAGGGGCACCTGCGTTGAGCTTCTTGATCATCTCAGGGGTGATGTCGAGGCTCTTCTTGACGAAGGGGAATACCATGGTGCCGAGTGGGGGGGAGGCGGCACCCGAGTTGATGACGAGGTCGTAGTTGCCAGCGCCGGCGGCTTCATCGACGAGCTGCTGGATGTCCTGAAGGAGGAGCAGGATCTCGCGACGCTGCATTTCCTTGAAGGCGAGCTCGCGGCGTTGGCGGAAGCTGTTGAACTCCTGCTCAATGGCCTGTGCTTGGTTGAGCTTGGCGGTGAACTCGGCTTCGATTTTCTTCAGAGCGGCTTGGGAGAGGGATGGATCCTTCTTTTTGCGGATGGCGTTGAGCTCCTCACCGAGTGCTTTGAGTTTTTCTGCGCGAGCGCGCATTTCTTCTTCGATTTGGGTTTTTTGCTCATTGAGGCGCTTTTCGGCATCAATGCGCTTGTAGAACGATTTGTAAAGATCCTGCATGTTGACAGCAGCGATCTTTACTTCAGCTTGGACGGTGCTTGCGAGCGTGCACGCTGCAACCATAAGACCTGTAAGAGCGGAGAACTTCATAATAATATAATATGTATTATAAACTGTATAAGACAAGACGCATTATAGTTCATTTGGCTAGAGACGTCAAGTTCCAGAGTTCAAAAAATGCGATACTGACAAAATGAGAGCGCGTCACGCGCCCTATTCAGCTCTCAAGCGTGCGTCGCATGGAGGTAGCAGTCGCGGGTGTGGTCGTTGACCATGCCCGTGGCCTGCATAAAGGCGTAGGCGATGGTGGAGCCAAAGAATTTGAAGCCGCGCTTCTTGAGATCCTTGCTCATGCGATCGGAGATGGGGGAGGTGGCGGGCAGCTCGTCGCTGTCTTCCCAGCTGTTGATGATGGGCTCATGCCCCACGTAGCTCCATATCATGTGATCAAAACTGCCGTATTCCTTCTGTATCTCTAGGAAGAGCCTCGCATTGCTGATGGCGGCGCGTATCTTGCCCTGATGGCGGATGATGTCGGGGTTGGCGAGTAGTGCCGCGACCTTTTGCTCATCATAGTTGACGATGATCTCGGGGTCAAACCCATCAAAGGCAAGGCGGAAGGCGTCGCGCTTCTTCAAAATGGTGATCCACGACAGCCCTGCCTGAAAGCACTCAAGGGTGAGCATCTCAAAGAGCTTTCTGTCATCGTGTACAGGGTGGCCCCATTCCTCATCGTGGTAGCGCTTGTAGATCTCTGAGCCGTCGACCCAAGCGCAGCGGGGGAGTTCTGCCTCATTTTCCTGTTCTGCCTTTGTAATCATGGCGTGAGTATATCTCATCTTTTGCGATGGTGAAAGGTTTTTATTCTTGCAGGCTGCCTTAGAAATGCCTATGATCTAGCCACGTGATGTATCCTAACCTTGTTTCTAATAATATGCCGCCTGTAAAGCGCGTTTCTTTGGGGAGTTATTTAGTTCTCTTTTTGGGAGTCGCGTTATTTTTTGTTGCTGTATCAACGATCATCTACAGCGAGCTCCAATCCTCGCGTCGAGCAGTCACTCTCGATGAGATGGCGCACCTCGTGCGTGATGTGAGCGGTGAGGAGAGGGTGTACTCCGAATACGAGGGTGATTATGTCTTTGTCAATGGAGAGATAAGCTCGCAGGGGGTCTTAGTCGATCAAGAATTCGGCCTGCGCGCGAGGGCGATTACCTTGCAGCGCTCAGTTGAGATTTTCCAATCAGTGGAGAGAGTCGAGCAGATCACGGGAGCTGAGCGCGAGCGTAGGATCAAGCAGGGGCTGCCTACTGCTACTACTGTCTACTATAGCCAATGGGTGCCTGCTGCTGTAGAAAATAGCCCCTCGCCTGTCGCAGAGTCGTCGAGCGGCGCAGCTAGTCGCTTGCTCTACCCCAGCTACACTCAGTACGTGGAGCATGTCATGCTCGGAGCCTACCAGCTCTCGCCGAGCATTCTTGATCAGCTGAATCTGCCCCAAGTGGTCGTTGATCATACCAAGCTGGATATCCCAGAGAAGCTCGCCCCGCGTGTCACGATGGATGAGCATTATCTCTATATCCTCTCCTCCGATCACCGTGCGCAGCAGCGCGAGGTGGCGTCGATGTCCCCTCAACTGGGAGATCAGCGCATGCGGTGGTACGTCACGCTACCAGGGGAGCATCTGAGCATCATTGCTCAGCAGCAGGGCTCGAGCCTCGTGCCGCTGAGTAGCTCTAGTGAGAAGGAGGTCACGATCTCTTATCTCGGGCTCACGACACTGCCTGCTCTGCTGGAGTATAGTGCAGACCGTGAGAGCTATGAAAAGCGGACATTGCGCCTCGGCGTCGTGCTTGTCCTGTGGATTGCGTTTTGCTTGATTACGGGACGCATGGTTCGTATAGCTCCAGGGTCATTTTTTTGGGTTGGACTTGTCCATCGCTTTGGCTTTATTTCGTCGCTGTCGTTGACCGTGCTCACCCTCTTTCCTATTATTTCTGTGGCTATCTTGCGTAGTGAGCCGCAGCGAGGCTATATCTTATTGTTTGTTAGCGTCTTTTTGTCTGTTTTGTTCTATTTGCTCTGCTCGAGTCGGGGACGCGCTGTCTTGCGAGATCGCATGATGCATTCTGCTGTTTATAGCAGGGGAAAGTCGTGAGGCACTAGAGTGATGGCGCGCGCCCCTTTACTCCAAGTAGTAGGCTATTGGAGTAGGTCGTGCGTCTCTATACGCAAATACGAGAAATAGCGTCAAGAGGTATCTTTTTTCGAGAGCTATATATTTCATCCAGTGGAACAGGCATGATTGTGTCGAGTCGCGGAGAAGATTACCTCAACGAGTTTATTTGCAATCAGAGGCTGTATTTCGAGGAAACGTTCGTCAGTGAGACGTAGTTTGCTGATCGCACAAAAAAGCGCATCATAAGAATGATGCGCTTTTTGTATTATTTTTATATCAACATGTTGTGAATTAGCTAAATGCTCCAGTGGTGGAGTTCGTAGCAGTATTTGCGCTTGGTTGCGTTGGTACAGGTGCCGAGGCAGAGCTAGGTGCAGGAGCTGAAGCGGAGCCGTGCGCAGGCATTGAAACAGAACCATGTGCAGGCATTGAAACAGAACCATGTGCAGGCATCGAAACAGAGCCTTGCGCAGGCATCGAGACAGAACCATGTGCTGCGTAGCTAGGCGTAGGAGCTGAGGCTGGAGCAGGCGCACCCGCGTTTGCAAAGCAGGTATCGTTATCGAAATTAATGATGCCATTGATGCTGTTGGGAATGTATACCTTCGAAGATGGGCTCGCAGCGATAGTCTGGTAGCCTTCGAGTATTTTCGCAGCCATCAGGAGCTTGGTAGCGGCTTCGTAGCCTACAACGGAACCTAACGTGGTGAGGTAGTCTTTCTCTGCTTGGGAAATGATTTTGAGCGATTCACGTATGCCGTGGGCTTTGGAGATAGCTGCTGTTTTGGCTGCTTCTGCAGTGACTTTCATAGCCGCAGCTGAGCCTTCTGCTTGAGACTTGGTAGCTCTGCTTCTGCGCTCTGCTTCCATCTGCTGGAGCATGGCGGAGGTGGTTTCTTTATCAGTGGTCAGTTCTTGAATTTCCAGTGTGATGACTTGTATGCCCCAGCGAGCGCATGTTTCTGCTAGATTGGCAATAATGCGTTCTGTTAGAGCACGTCTAGCACTCAAGAGTGTATCAAGGCTGATCTTGCCGATCTCAGAGCGCAGTGTATTGAGGACAGCATTTTCAAAGGAAATGGGGAGATCTTCGACATCGTATACTGCCTTGATAGGATCGATGATGCGCCAGCGTATTACACTGTTAATTAATACCTTGGTGTTGTCTTCGGTGATGCATTCACGCGCCTTGGTATCAGTGATTTGTTCGGTGAGCTGGATGAGTTTGTTGTTTTTGCTTGCTTTGCCGTGCCAGTTTTCTGGAACTTCTTTGATGCTCTCTAGAATGGGCAAGTAGAATGCGAGACCTTCGCGCTGGACGCGGACGGGTTTACCAAAGCGTTCGACGATACGGCAATAGGAGCGTGGGATAATAAGTGACATGGTAGAGTGTGGTTGTTTTCTTTTCGGGAAGGGGTGGATTGTTGTTGTATGCGGAAAAGCTACACGGATTATGATGAAATATTATATCAATTAATTATATAATATAGAAAATTGCATATTTATTATCAAAAGGGTGTATCTTTTTTGTTGGCGAATAATTAGTGATTGTTGGTTCGATAGCTATGCTCGATGGTACTCTCCTTCGTGGGATTTCTATTCTTGGAGATGAGATAAACTGCATTACGTTTGCTGATTAAATAAACGATGGCTCCATCTTCGATTTCCTCGCTAGGATCGGCTTTTTCTGCGAGCCAGTAGATGTCGAGTTGTCTGATGAGATCTCGCGACTCGCCCGAGCAGAAGTAGATGGGATCATTGTCATTTGGACCTACAACTACTTTAGGCTGATCGACCTTGTATACTCGTACATATATTTTGTAACATATAAACCAGATGATGCAGAATAAGATAATTTCAATAAACCAAATGATGAGAAATGTGAGAAAGCTCCACGGTGCTGATACGCCAATGTATAACAAGGCGGATGGTGTATAATAGGCTGCAACAGCTCCAAAGAAGACGAGAATCGAGGCTTCTTCAACTTCAAAAAAGAAATAGACAGCAAATGCTGATAGTACTGCGGCAAGAATAAATTCAACAAATCCGAAGGACCATAATTCGGGTGAATTGATTATTTCGTTTATCATAGTAGGCTAGAAGCGTAGGTGGGGTGAATGAGTGATTATTGAGGCGAATGTATAGAAACGGCGACAGATTACAGCGGTTGAATAGAGAATGTAGTGTCTTGTGCTATATATGTCCTTATGTGTTAAAATAAAGTTATTTCGACCTTTTGTAAATGCGATGTCTTTTGTAGCGGAAGACAGTATAGCTACACTCAAGATATATAATAAAACTGTTCGTTTGTCAATCAGTTTTTGAGTAATGAATGGATGAGTTGTTTTTTCTTATGTCTATATAATAAAGGTTTTTTTGATAAGCAAAAAGCTAGCCCAAGAAAAACGTCGAAGGAGTAGGGGGCGACTGCCGTGTCGCCTCATAGTGATTCTGTACGTACTTAAGGGGACCTTGCAAAATTAGTCTCTTTTCCCCCCATATGAACATTTAATTAAATT
>CAYJID010000118.1:0-6610 GCA_964370135.1 uncultured Akkermansia sp.
TGACGCCCGCTGGATCTGCGATCCAGCACTTCCTCGGGCTCTGCCCGAACCCGCAAGGGCTCCGCCCTTGACCCGGGAGGGCTCTGCCCTCCACCCGCCGGGCTCTGCCCAGACCCGCCGGCGAACGATCGCCGGTGATCGCTTAAGGTCGAGACCTTAAGAATCCAATTTCTTTTGCGGATGGGTTGGCATAGGTTTGTTTGCTGCGGCATAAACCACAAAAAAACCACGCTGTTGTGAGCGTGGTTTTTTGCTGGATAAGGTATGTTGCTGATCAGTGCCAGAAGCGGCGCGCACCAGGCACGTTCTCTGAGCGCGATTCCGCCGCGTAGCCAAAGGAGCCCTTGTCGCGTACGTTCGGATCTGCTCGGCGACGAGGGGCGGGCTTGTTCGCTCGCTTCATGTAGTCCACGATGCCTTCTCCCACTGCCTCAGCGTAGTCAACTGCTTGTTCATGGTTCGCTAGCATCTGCGCCTGTGGTCTGTTGTTCAGATAGGCGGATTCGATGACGACAGCGGGGATGCCTCCATCGTCACAGACGTTCATCCATCCCGCTGCGCGCGACGCATCCACATGGCGCGATTGCAGGCTCACGCGGCTGTAGTTGGGCAGCTCATCGGTGACTTCTTTCGCGATATCTTCCGCGAGGAGTCGTCCATTGTTCTGATTGTAGATGAAGAGTGCTGGGGTAGCACTGCTCGTCCAGCTGCTGCTTGAGCTGTTGTGATGCAGGAAGACGGCGCATGCTGCCTTGTGCGTGACGGCGTAGTCCGCGCTGATGATGCCTGCCGAGACGCGGTCGGGGAAGTGGCGCGAGGGGTAGCGCGGTGACGCGGTCTTGGGCTGCTTCAGATGCTGGACTCCTGCGCGCTGGGCGTATTGCTGCAGGCGCGCGGAGCTGGGCGCATCACCACGGTTGATGACGACGCAGCGGTAGCCTGCTTCTTCGATTTCCTTCTTGACGTAGTAGCTGTACTCGTACCAGAAGTCAAGCTCGTTGATGCGCTTGCCGTTGATGGCCGTGGGGGTCTGCGCGCCGCGTGCATGGATGTGGTGCCCGATGTCGAGCACCACGAGGTCGCTAGCACTGCTACCGCCACCGCTGAGCCCACCCGTGCTGGAGCAGGAGCTCAGCGGGAGGAGGCTCGCCAGCGCGATGAGGGCTGTGTTGAGGAGGTTCATTTGCTTAGTTGGCGACGATGTTGACGAGGCGCCCTGGCACGACGATGACTTTACGCACGGTGAGGCCGGCGATGAAGTCTTGGATGCGGGGCTGGGCGAGAGCGGTGGCTTCGATGTCGGCCTTGCTCATGTCGACAGGCAGCATGACTTTGTCGCGCAGCTTGCCGTTGACTTGGATGACGATTTCTTTCTCGTTTTCGACGAGGTAGCTTTCATCATAGGCGGGCCAGTCCATGGAGCTGAGCTGTACCTGTGGGAGCTGAGGATGCGCGGCGCAGAGGAGGCTGTAGAGCTCTTCGGCCGTGTGCGGGGCAAAGGGGCAGAGCACGCGCAGCAGCTGCACGTAGTCGCTGACGCTGATTTGCTGGCCAGCGTTGACGGCGTCGTACATGGCGTTCGTACATTCCATCATCTTGGAGATGGCGGTGTTGAAGCTCATGCTCTCGATGTCTTCGCCCACTTTCTTGATGGTTTTGTGGACTTCTTTGCGCACGGGGGTGGTGCCGAGGTCGTCGGCAGTGATCTTGCCAGAGTGCTCCCACTGTCCTTCTTGGTTCTCGACCTGGGCGAGGCGCCAGACGCGGGCGAGGAATCGTGAGACACCCTCGACGCCCTTGGTGGCCCAGGGCTTGACTTCCTTGAGCGGTCCCATGAACATCTCGTAGAGGCGCAGGGAGTCCGCGCCATACTCGCGCACGATGTCGTCGGGGTTGACGACGTTGCCACGGCTCTTGCTCATCTTTTGTCCGTCGCCTCCGAGGATGAGGCCTTGGTTGACGAGCTTGTGGAAGGGCTCGTTGCTGGAGACTAAGCCGTAGTCGAAGAGTACCTTGTGCCAGAAGCGCGAGTAGAGCAGGTGGAGCACGGCATGCTCGGTGCCACCGACGTAGAGGTCGATGCCGCCTGCCTGTGCGCCGCTGCCCATCCAGTAGTCCTCGACCTCAGGGGCGACGAATTGCTCGTCGTTGGAGGGATCCATGAAGCGCAGGTAATACCAGCAGGAGCCTGCCCACTGGGGCATGGTGTTGGTCTCGCGGGTGTAGTCGTCGCTGTAGTTGATCCAGTCGGTGGCCTTGACGAGCGGGCCGCGGGGGTCGCCCGAGGGCTTGAAGTCTTCCATCTCGGGCTGGAGTAGGGGTAGCTCGCTCTCGGGGATGGCGGCGTGCTCGCCTGTGTGCTTGTTCCAGATGAGGGGGAAGGGCTCGCCCCAGTAGCGCTGACGGGCAAAGAGCCAGTCGCGGAGCTTGTAATTGGTCTTGCCTGTGCCGAGCTTGTTCTCCTCGAGCCAGGCGATCATTTTCTGCTTGGCATCGGTGACGCTGAGGCCGTTGAGGAAGCCTGAGTTGATGGCGGTGCCGTCGTAGCCGACGAAGCCTTCCCAAGCGACGCCCTCGGCGTCAGGGGCGACGACCTGCAGGATGGGCAGTTCGAATTGGGTGGCGAACTCAAAGTCGCGGCTGTCATGCGCGGGCACGGCCATGATGGCGCCTGTGCCGTAGCCAGTGAGGACGTAGTCGGCGATCCAGACGGGGATCTGCTCTCCGTTCACAGGGTTGGTCGCGTAGGCTCCGGTGAAGACGCCAGTTTTGTCCTTGCTCAGCTCGGTACGCTCCATGTCGCTCTTGTTCGCACAAGAGGCTTGATAGGCCTCGACGGCTGCCTTTTGCTCGGCGGTCGTGATGTCGGCGACGAGCTCATGCTCGGGGGCGAGCACCATGTAGGTGGCACCAAAGAGGGTGTCGGGGCGGGTGGTGTAGACGGTGAGGGTGTGTCCCTCGCAGGAGAAGTTCACATCCGCGCCTTGGGATTTGCCAATCCAGTTGCGCTGGAGCAGCTTGATGCCCTCAGGCCAGTCGAGCGGCTCGAGCTCGTCGATGAGACGCTCGGCGTAGGCGGTGATGCGCAGCATCCACTGACGCAGCTTGCGACGCTCGATGATGTGGCCCTTGCTGCGCCATTCTTCAGCCTCTTCGTTCGCGACGACCGTGCCGAGGTCGGGTGACCAGTTCACAAATCCCTCGGAGACGAAGGCGAGGCGGCGATCGTCGATCTCGGCGCGGCTGAGCCCCTGCTCCTCGAGCTCGCTGATGGGGCGTGCCTTTTGCAGCTCGGTGTTGTAGTAGCTGTTGTAGAGCTTGAGGAAGATCCATTGAGTCCAGCGGACGTACTTGGGATCTGTGGTCGCGAGCTCGCGGTCCCAGTCGTAGGAGAAGCCGAGCATCTTGAGCTGGCGGCGGAAGGTATCTATATTCGCATTCGTCGTGACGGCGGGGTGCTGCCCTGTCTTGATAGCGTACTGCTCAGCAGGGAGACCGAATGAGTCCCAGCCCATGGGGTGGAGGACATTGTAGCCCATGTGACGCTTGTAGCGTGCGACGATGTCGGTGGCGGTGTAGCCCTCGGGGTGACCGACGTGGAGACCAGCTCCGCTGGGATAGGGGAACATGTCGAGTACGTAGTACTTGGGCTTGCTGGCGTCGAAGTCGGCATCACCTGGGTTGGGAGTGCGGAAGGTTTTCTCTTCATCCCAGATGGTTTGCCATTTGGGTTCGAAGACATCAAAGGGATAGGGATGTTTGCGATCGGACATATTGCAGAGTAGTTTAATATAAATAGGACTCGTATACAAGCCTTATCATGCGAAGAGGGCTCAGAAAAGGGGGAAATAGCGCAGCTTTGTAGCACCTACTTCCAGTGAAAGAACAGCTGTGAAAGAAACACACAGAGAGTACAAGGCGCTTCTATTTTCTCATGAGGCAAGATTTTGAGATGATTTTCGAGTTGGCTTTTCAAAAATTGATGGCTCAGAATGCCCTCTGAGCCATCAATTCGCGAGTAATCAAGCAATCCACCTCCCCCGTCATCATCGACGTCGAGGCAGCCCCTCGGGAGCAGCACGCAGCGCGCGCCCCAGCAGCAGCATCCCGCAGGCGATCAGCAGCAGCATCTGCGCCCATCTCACCCCAGGGCGGTCTATCACTGTCAGAGTCACCTCCGTCATCTCTTCCCCTCTCGCGCCATATCCGTCGAAGCGCACGGAGCGATCCTTTTTCAATGCAGTCTGCATATAATTGAGCGAAAATTGATCTTGACGCCCATCGCGCTCCATCACGAGCTCCACTCGATCCTTATAGTTCGTCACGCCGAGATGGTCATGCGGACCTATCATTTCGGTAGCCCTCACACGCGGATCATCATCTCTCTCCCCCTGATCAGCCTTGATACACACCCACTGTGTCCCCACTTTGATGAATTCCAAGCGCCGCGAATCGCCAACCACAAGAGTATAAACCATCAGCGCGACAACCCCAAGCAAGCTCCCAAGCAGGACGAGTCTGATCCTCCGAGCCGAGACAGTCAATACAAAAAAGCTACACAGCAGAATAACAATCAACAAACGCACCCACATCCCCAAGACAGTCAGCTCTGCGAGCTCCTTTGAAAGCACCCCGCTCACAGCAATCATCAAGGTGAACACGACCACGATCCAAGAGACCGCCCCCAGCTGGCACAGAGCTGCGCACCATGGCGCACGCGCTGCATGCCGTGCATGCAGACTTGCGACCGTACCGCGCAGATAGATTGCAAACAGCATCCCACACGACGAGATCAAACCCCATAGCAAGAAGGCAAACACATCTAGATTCTGACTCACGCCGTGCTCGCTTACTTGAGAAGCCATCTGACCCTCGATATTAAAAGGCGCAATACTCATGAGAATGAACCCCAGTGAGAACAATCCCAAAGAGCCCCACGCCACACTCGCATCCGTACGCCGTATCAAAACAGGAATCAGCCACAGCAGCAGAAGCAGTGCCACGGGCATGAGCAAATTCAGGCTTTCCCCCCTCTGTGCAGGGTGGAAGAGCAAATTCACAGCCGTCCACAGATCACCCTGTAGATCCACCCAAAGCCCAACAAGAAAGACATGCAGCAACAGCAACAATCCATAGCGTATAAAACAACGTATCATTCCGACAATATAGCCCCCCCCTCCCTCATAAGTCAAGAAAAATCCCCCCCTCATCGGCACCGGGGCAGTCCCCCGTGCGCCGCGCGCATCGCACGCCTCAGCAGCAGCATCCCACAGGCACTCAGCAGCAGCAGCAGCGCCAGTCTTAGACCTGGTCGATGAATATCGAGTACATAGATAGCGATCAACTCGTGATCCTGTATATACCATCCATACAACTGGACACAGCGATTCTTCTCTTCTCGACTCTCGCTTTTCTTGAGCGCAAAAGTATCAAGATACCACTCTTCCACAATAGCAAGCTCGACAGAGACGCGATCATGCATCCCCTCTCCCCCACTCTCATTCAAAGACGCACGCAGCAAGCGGAGATCTCCCTCCTTCTCCCCCTCATCGGGATGAGAGTAGCAGACCCACTGCTGTCCATCCTTCCGGAACTCCAACTCACGCCTCTCGCCCGCTATCAGCGCATAAGCCCCTAGAGTAATCGCACCAAGCAGACTCAAATACAGCGCGTACCTGAGCTGCCTGTGCGTAGCAAGCACGATGTACAAAGCTGCAAAGATGAGAAACATCAGAAAACTCACCCACATCGCCGATCTCAATCCCACCGCTGCCCCTTCATACATCAACCGAATCGCCGCGATCATCAGCAGGAAAGAAAACACCATTCCCACCCCATTCATGAAGGCGCATACAGCAGCCCACCACGCCGCTCTCCCCGCACGGCGAGCACGCTGACGCGCCAACCAATCACGGAGGTAGATAGCCGCGAGCATCCCTGCCGACGAGACAAGCCCCCAAGCCACACCAGAAATCCACGGCGCAGCGGTCAAAGGCGATTCCACATCAGCAGCGCCCCCCCTCGCTGCAGGAAAGACAAAACAGAGAATCATGCCCAGCGCAAAGAGCAGCAGCGAGCTCCACGCCAGCCGCGCGTCCGCCCGACGCAGCAAGACAGGAATCAGCCACCACAGCAGCAAAAAGGTCACAGGCAGAGCCACATTCAAGCTCTCGCCTGTCGCTCCAGAGAAAAATATCAACTCAACAGCGACCGACACCCCGCTCAGAAACTCCACCCAAAGCGAAACCAAAAAGACATGCAGCAGCAGCAACAAAGCATAGCGTATTAGAGAGCGTACCATTCCCCTACTATACACCACGCACAAAATAAATCAAGGGCATATCCTCGCGGACGCGCCCTTGATGAGAACCCTATCTCCGCTTTGCCACGCGATTGAAGAAAATAGGCAGTAGGAAAGGCAATCTTTGCGCCACAAACGTATCTACGACTTTGCTCAAAGCCAGAATCGCAAAAGGAAGGCACAGGATCAGCACACTATTCCCTGCCAGCTCGGGTGATATTTTTCGAGCTAAGATAGAAACAATGATAATCAAAGGAGCATGCCAAACATAGCATAGAAAAGAAGCAGGCGCAAAGCTCGCCACCCAGC
>CAYJID010000119.1:0-6579 GCA_964370135.1 uncultured Akkermansia sp.
GTCAATAGCAATTCCAGCGGGTTGACAGAGCTTTTTTCCCCTCGGCATAGTGCGTGCTTGATAGAAGTGACGGAGGATGCTAGAATAGCTGCGCTGCTCACGACGCAGCAGCGCGCGCATCTTTTTGTTATTTTCTATCATGTATCGTTTACCACCTGTTGTCTACACAGTACTATTCGTCTTTGCGATATGCTGTTTTCTCCCCAGCTGTAGCGAGGAAGAAAGCTCTGTGCAGCGAGCCGCGCAGCAGGGCATCCTCATCGTGGGGAACAACTCCGAGCCCCAGAGCCTCGACCCCCACCTCGCCACCGCCGTCTCCGACGGACGCATCATCTCCACGCTACTTGAGGGACTCGTACGCCCCGACCCCGTCGACGTGACACAGGTACACCCCGCTGTCGCCGAGTCATGGAGCTATGATGCCGACGCGCGCGTCTGGCGATTCCAACTGCGAGAAAACGCACGCTGGAGCGACGGACGCCCCGTGCGAGCCGAGGACTTCGTCTACGCCTACCAGCGACTGCTCCACCCCAGCTTTGGCGGGAAATACGCGCAGATGCTCTACCCCATCGCGGGAGCGGCCGAGTTCAATCAGGGCAAGGCCGACTGGAGCCAAGTGGGCGTGAAGGCACTCGCCCCCCGCACCCTTGAGATACGCCTCGTGGGCCCTACGCCTCACCTCCTTGAGCTGCTGCTGCACTACACTTGGTTCCCCATTCCCTCCCATCATGTCGAGGCACACGGAGGCATGCTGGAGCGACGCAACACTTGGACACGCGTCGAGAACTGGGTGGGCAATGGCGCCTACCTGCTACGCGAGCACCGATTCAATCACTTTTTGGAGGTCGCGGCCTCACCTCACTACTGGCGCGCCGCCGATGTGCGCAACCGCGGGGTGCGCTTCCTGCCCATTGTCAATGGATTCACCGAGACGCGCATGTTCTTCGATGGGAAGCTCCACATCACCAACAACGTCCCCCCCGAGATGATCGCCTACGCCAAGGAGCGCGGAGGTGACCAATTCATCCAATCCCCCTACTACAGCTGCACCTTCTACAGGCTCAACACCCAGAGCCCACCGCTCAACGACGAGCGCGTCCGCCGCGCGCTCTCACTCGCCATCGACCGCGACACCCTCGTGAGCCGCGTCGTGCGCGGAGCGGGTGAAGCGACGCAGGGCTTCACCCCCCCGAGCACCGGCTTCTCCCCCAGCCTCCCCGAGCTGCCCAGCACGCAGGCCGAGCGCGAGCAGCTCGCGCGCCAGCTGCTGCGAGACGCGGGCTACGCCGTCGCAGGAGATAGCAAGGGCAAGAAATTCCCCCTCATCGAGCTCATGACCAGCTCGCGCGAGGTGCAGCGCATCATGGCCGAGACCATCCAATCCTTTTGGCTGCAGGTGCTCGGCATCCAAGCCGAGATACGCGTCTACGAATGGACAGCCTACAAGGCCGCACAGCAGAACGGCGACTACCAAGTCTCCTCCTCCTCATGGAGCGGCGACTTCCTCGACCCGTCGAACTTCGTCGAGCTCTGGCGCAGCGGCGGCGGCAACAACAACACAGGCTGGGCCTCGCCCGCCTACGACGCCCAGCTGCTCGCCGCCCAGCGCAGCGTGAGCCGCGAGCAGCGCATGAGCAGCCTCGAAGACGCCGAGCACCTCATGCTCCAGCAGCAGCCCATCATCCCCCTCTACTGGGGACACCGCACCTACCTCGTTTCCCCCCTCGTGCGCGGATTCCACACCTGCCTCATGGAGATGCAGCCCTTTGACGCCGTCGAACTCAGCCCCCAGAAAGACTAAGGATGATCAAACTCATTTTACAACGCCTCGTGCAGGGGATCTTCGTGATCTTCACCCTCGTGACCATCACCTTCTTCCTCATACGCCTGCTGCCTGGCAACCCCTTCCTCGGTGAGCGCAAGCTACCCGAGCACATCATGGAGCAGCTCCAGAGCCTCTACGGCATGGATCAGGGCGCCTTTTCCCAATACATCGACTACCTCGCCAACATCGTGCTGCGAGGCGACTTTGGTCCCTCCCTCATCAAGGAAGGCGTGCAGGTCAGCGACATCCTCATCCAAGCCTTCCCCGTCTCGCTGCTCGTCGGCAGCGTCGGCATGCTCATCGCCATCCTCATCGGCATCCCCGCAGGGATGCTCGCCGCCTATTACCAGAAAAAAGCCCTCGACTACGGCCTCATGTTCCTCGCCATGCTCGGCATCTGTCTGCCCGCCTTTGTCATCGCCCCCATGCTAGGCGGCACTCTGGGACGCTACGTCCCCGGACTCAGCGTCGCAGGCTGGGACGACTGGCTCTGCGTCGTGCTGCCCAGCCTGACGCTCGGACTCATCAATGGCGCCTACCTCGCGCGCCTCACCCGCAGCGGCATGATGGAGGTGCTCTCGCAGGACTACATCCGCACCGCACGTGCGAAGGGAGTTGGCACCGCGCGCCTGCTCTTCGTCCATGCCCTACGCGGCGGACTCATGCCCACCATCTCCTACCTCGGCCCCGCCTTTGCCGCGCTCATCACCGGCTCCTTCGTCGTCGAAAGCTGCTTCCAAGTCCCGGGTATGGGCACGCATTTCATCAATGCGACCACCGACCGCGACTACTTCCTCATCCAAGCCCTCGTCCTCTGCTACGGCTCGCTCATCGTGCTGGCGAATCTCGCCGTCGACATCCTCATCATCCTCATCAATCCCCGCCTGCGACAGCAAGCCGTGCAGTCCTAGTTTTTCCCCCTACGCACCCACGCCTTCACGCCCCTTCTCCCCCCCCCCATGGACACCCCCACCCCCTACCAGCATGGACGCTCCCCCGCCCAAGAAGCCATGGCGCGCCTGCGGAAGAACCGCATCGCGATGCTCTCCATCGCCACGCTGCTGCTCATGCTCACCCTCTGCTACCTGCTGCCCCTCTTCCCCTTCGTCGCTGATCCCAACGCCACACAGCTCTCACGCATCGCCGAGCTCCCCTCATGGGAGCACCCCTTTGGCACCGACCAGCTCGGACGCGACCTCTTCGCCCGCGTCCTCTACGGCGGACGCATCTCGCTACTCGTCGCCCTCGTCGCCAGTGGCGTGTCACTGCTCATCGGACTGCTCTACGGACTCGTCTCGGGCTATGTCGGCGGGCGCGTCGACGCACTGATGATGCGCGTCGTGGACATCCTCTTTGCGCTGCCCTTCATCGTGCTCGTCATCGTCTTCTCCCTGAGCATCGAAGAACCCAGCCGCGAACTCACCGCGTGGGTCGTCGCCGAGACAGGCTGGGCACACGCCAGCGTCGCCCCCCTACTCAGCCTCGTGCCCCTCTTCATCGCCATTGGAGCCCTCGGCTGGCTCACCCTCGCGCGCATCGTACGCACGCAGACCATGGAGATCAACTCCCAAGAATACGTCCTCGCCGCCCGCTCGCTGGGCCTCTCCCACCTGCGCATCCTGCTGCGCCACATCGCGCCCAACCTCCTCGGCACCGTCATCGTCTACACCACCCTCGCCGTGCCCGGCATCATCCTCACGGAATCCACCCTCTCCTTCATCGGACTCGGGGTGAAAGCGCCGAACTCCTCTTGGGGCACGCTCATCAAAGAGGGTGCTGACCGCATGGAAATCGCCCCCCAGCTGCTGCTCTTCCCCGCCCTCTTCTTCTCCCTCACCCTCATCGCGCTCAACTTCCTCGGTGACGGACTCCGCGACGCGCTCGACCCCAAGGGCAAGCGCAATTAGTTTTTTTCTTTTTCCTTTTTCACTTTCCCCCCTCCCCCCATCCCCTCTTCTATGTCCTCGACAAAACAACCAGAACTCCTCGCCCCTGCGGGGAACTGGGACTGCGTCCGCGCAGCCCTCGCCAATGGCGCTGACGCCATCTACTTCGGTCTCGAACAATTCAACGCCCGCATGCGCGCGGACAACTTCAAGCTAGAAGACCTCCCCACCCTCATGGGCTACCTCCACAGCCACGGCGCGCGCGGATACGTCACGATGAACATCCTCATCTTCCCCCGCGAGCTCGACGAAGCCTGCCGCTACCTCCAAGCCCTCGACGACGCGAAAGTCGACGCCGTCATCATCCAAGACATGGGCATGGCCGCCTTCACCGCCGAGCAAAAACAGCGCGGCACATGGAACTTTGAGCTCCACCTCTCCACCCAGATGACACTCAGCGCGCCCGAGGCCGTGCGCCTCGTCGACGAGCAATTCCGCCCCGACCAGATCGTACTCGCCCGCGAGCTATCGCTGAGCGACATCGCCGCCTGCGCCGCCGCCACCGATGCCCCCATCGAGGTCTTCTGCCATGGCGCGCTCTGCGTCGCCTACTCCGGACAATGCCTCACCAGCGAAAGCCTCGGACAGCGCAGCGCGAATCGTGGAGAATGCGCGCAGGCCTGCCGCATGCCCTACACCCTTGAGGTCGACGGCCGCCTCCGCGACATGGGCGAGCGACGCTACCTCTTCTCCCCACAAGACCTCTGCGCGCTCGAGCGCATCCCCGAGATGCTCGAAGCTGGGGTACGCAGCTTCAAAATAGAAGGACGACTCAAGAGCCCCTCCTACGTCGCCGCCACCACACGCGCCTACCGCCACGCCCTCGACAAAGCCATGGGCAAGAGCCAGCAAAGCACCGAGCAAGCCCTCGCCCAGAAGCAACAAGACCTCTACGCCATGCAGATGGCCTTCTCACGCGGCTTCTACACTGGCTGGCTCGACGGCAGCAACCACCCCGCCCTCACACACGGCCGCTTTGGCAAGAAACGCGGTGCTCTCGCAGGACGCATCGCGCGTGTCGGCTACAGCGCGATCGAACTCGAACAACACGCCGACATCCCCATCGCAAAAGGCGACGGCTTCGTCCTCGATGCCGGAGAAGACCGCAACGAAGAACAAGGCGGGCGCATTTGGAAAACAGAAGAAGACGGACTCCAACTCTTCTTCCACGGCAAAGCAAGCAACATCGACTGGGACCGCGTCGACATCGGACAACTCGTCTGGAAAACCTCCGACCCCGCCCTCGACAAGCAACTCCAGCAGAGCTGGTCAAGCTTCCCCCGCCCCAAGACCTCCCAGAGCACCCAGGGCAACGCACTCGACATCCACCTCTCAGGCATGATAGGCAGCCCCCTCACCCTCAGCTGCCGCGGCATCACGCTACGCAGCCAGCAGCCCCTCCAAGAGGCACAACGCCAGCCCCTCACCCCCGAGACCATCGAGAAACAACTCTCACGCCTCGGCGACACCCCCTACAGCCTCGGCACGTGCAGCTACTCCATCCCGCACAACGCCATGCTCCCCGTCAGCCAGCTCAACACCCTGCGCCGCGAACTCATCGCACGACTCGCGAAAGAACCCGCCTCGCAGCCAACACAGCAAACAGCCAGCGAACCTCGCACCCGAGCCACACCCCGTCCCCAGCTCCCCGCCCCCACAGCCCCCCTGCGCGGCGAGCTCCCCCCCTACCAGCTCCACGTCCTCTGCCGCACCGAAGAACAAGCCTGCGCACTCGCGAGCCAGCGCGGCATCGCGCGCCTCTACCTCGACCTACCCAGCATCAAAGAAACCCGCGACGCCCTCGCCAAAGTACGCGAAATCAACCCCACACTCCCCCTCTGGCTCGCCAGCCTGCGCATCTACAAGCCCAAGGAACAAGGCATGCTACGCAAGCTCATGCAGAGCGGCGCCTCGGGCGTACTCGCGCGCAGCCTCGCCGCCATCGCCCCGCTGAAGGCCGCCGGCATCCCCATCGCGGGCGACTTCTCGCTCAACTGCGCCAACGGACTGAGTGCCGCCTACTGGCAGCGCATGGGACTGCACTCCTGCGCCATCTCCTATGACCTCAATGCGGAGCAAGTCGACGAACTCCTCCGCCAGAGTGACGCCTCCTTCATGGAGCTCACCATCCATCAGCACATGCCCCTCTTTCACATGGAGCACTGCGTCTACTGCACCTTCCTCTCGCAGGGCATCAACTACATCGACTGCGGCCGCCCCTGTGACTACCACCAAGTACGCGTGAAAGACCGCGCGGACATGCTGCATCATCTGCGCAGTGACGAAGGCTGCCGCAACACCCTCTACCATGAGCAGGCACAGACAGCTGCCCTGCACCTGCACAACCTACGCCGCCGAGGACTGCGACAACTGCGCATCGAGTTTCTGGACGAAACACCGCAAGAAGCCACGCGCATCGTCGACCTCTATGACAAAATCCTCGCAAACGAAGGACGCGCAGACCACCTCATCCGCCAGCTGCGCGCCTTTAGCCGCCTCGGGCTCTGCAAAGATATTTTGAAGACGCCATAAAAGCCGCAATCGACAATAAAACAAACAGACTCCGCATAAGAAGATGCGAAGCATCTTGGATTCTAGGCGCTTCTATTTTCTCGTGAGGTAAGATTTTGGGCACTCCGTCAGAATCGTATCGTGACCACAGTCGCTTCATACCAAGACCATCTTACTTTGTTGGGTGAAAAATCTCATTTTTCATTCAACAAAGTAAGTACCTGCTTTCGACCTGAAGAAGTCGTGGCTGTCAAGGAGCAATCCATATAAATAGCGAGCAGAGCGCAGCGTCGCGAA
>CAYJID010000120.1:0-6544 GCA_964370135.1 uncultured Akkermansia sp.
AGCTGGTCGATGTCCTACGACCCCACCCTCGCCATCGAGGCGACGATGAAGGAGATCATCATCACGCTCGTGCTCGCTCTGCTGCTCGTCGTGCTCGTCACCTACGTCTTCCTCCAAGACTGGCGCGCCACCATCATCCCCGTCGTCTGTATCCCTGTTTCCCTGCTCGGTGCCTTCACCGTCATGTTCGTCCTCGGCTACAGCATCAACGTGCTGACCATGTTCGGCCTCATCCTCGTCATCGGCTCACTCGTCGATGATGCTATCGTCGTCGTGGAGAACGTCACACGCCTCATGCACGAGGAGCACCTCAGCGCCTATGAAGCCACCAGCAAGGGCATGAAGCAGATCACCAGTGCCGTCATCGCCACCACGCTGGTGACGCTCGCCGTCTACGTGCCCATCGCCTTCTACGGCGGCATGGTCGGTCAGATCTACACCCAGTTCTCCGTGACCATGTGCATCGCGCTGAGTATCTCCACCTTCAACGCACTCACCCTCTCGCCCGCCCTCTGCGCGCTGCTGCTGCGCGAGCCCAAGAAAGGCGAGCGCAAGAAGATCTCCGCCTACCTCTTTGCCCCCTTCAACCTCTTTCTCGACTTCTGCCGCAAGATCTACATGGGCGGCACACGCCTGCTTGTGAGGAATGCTTGGCTCACCGTCCTCATCATGCTCCTCGTCGCTGGCGGGAACTACTACTACTTCAAAGGCATCCCCATGGACGTGATCCAGAAGATCACTGGCATGGACAAGATGAGCGAAGAAGAAAAGAAGAAAATGATCGCGCAGAAGATGAAAGAAGCGCAGAAGAACGTCAACGCCACCGCGAACCCCGCGCGTCTCCTGATGCCCACCGAGCTGCGCAGCTCCTTTGTCCCCACGGAGGACAAGGGCGTGCTCTTCGTCATGATCATGCTGGAAGGCACCGCCACCGCCAAGCAGCGTACGAACGCCGTCGTGCAGGAGGTGGAGAAGCGCATCAACAAGATCAAGGGCGTGAACCACGTCTTTGCCAGCGCGGGCTTTAGCTTCGTCGCCTCGGGGGAGAACGTCGGCATGTGCATCGTCATCCTCGACCCATGGGAAGAGCGCGCAGCGCCTGAGCTGCATGTCAAGGGCATCCAAGCCCAGATCAACGCCGCCTGCGCCAGCATCCCAGAGGCCGTCGTCATGGCACAGACACCCCCTGCCATTCAGGGACTAGGCATCGCGGGGGGCGTTTCCCTCGTCCTGCAAGCCTCGGGCGACGCGACACCCGCCATCCTCGGTGATATGGTCAAGGAACTCAGCGCCCAGCTGACGAACTACAAGGACGCCAGCGGACGCAAGCTCGTGCAGATGACACGTAGCAACTACACCTCGGACACCCCGCAAATCGAGCTTGAAATCAACAGAGAGAAAGCGCAATCGCTGGGTATCCCTGTGAAGACCATCTTCACCACCCTGCAGAGCCTCATGGCATCGAGCTACATCAATGACTTTACATTGAATGGCTTTAGCTTCAAGGTCATCATGCAAGGCTCGGCGGATAATCGCCGCTCGGCGGATGACATTATGAACGTGCTCGTGCGTAGCAACACAGGCGAGATGGTGCCGCTGAGTGCCGTCTGCTCGCTCTCCTACCGCATGGGACCTCCCTCCTACGAGCGCTTTGAGCAGCTCATGAGCGCGGCGATCACCGTCATCCCTGCCATGGGCGTGAGTTCGGGCGAGGTCATGACCGCAATTGAGCAGCTACTGGCTGAGCAGAATGACAAGGAACGCGCGGCGGGACGCGACATCCTGTGGCAGGCGAGCTGGGAAGCGCTCTCCTATCAGGAGAGGCAGAATGAGGGCAAGATCGGCTCACTGCTGCTGCTGGCGGTCATCTTTGCCTACCTCTTCCTCGTGGCGCAGTACGAGAGCTGGACGACACCGGTGCCTGTTCTTCTGTCCGTGAGCGTTGCCACACTCGGGGCGTTGATGGGGGCGCAGCTCTTTGGTCTGAGCTTCTCGATCTACGTGCAGCTGGGTATCCTCATGCTCATCGGCCTCGCGTCGAAGAACGCGGTGCTCATCGTGGAATTTGCGAAAGAAGAGCATGAGCGGGGCACGGCTATTCAGAAGGCGGCCTTGCTGGGTGCGAACCAGCGATTCCGCGCGGTGCTCATGACGGCGATCTCCTTCCTCTGTGGGGTATTCCCCATGGTGGTGGGTACGGGAGCAGGGGCGGCGAGCCGACAGGAGATTGGGATTACCACCTTCTGCGGGATGCTGCTGGCGACCTTCTGGGGGATCTTTATGGTACCAGCCCTGTACTCGATCTTTGCGCGTATGAGAGATTTTACTGCTTCGCTTTTCAAGAAGAAGCAGGCCTAAGCGAAGGCTGAATGATGTCGTAGGGCGGTGTTGGAAAGCACCGCCCTATTTTTCTATAGAGACTGCTCAGGAGTTGCTATCGTGAAATTTTGCCAAGTGCATCGATAAAAAATGATAGGGGCTTGATTATGGCGATTTTACCAATTTATGTGAATTGGATGCATGTTTTAAAATAGTATAACATTGGAATTGTAAATATTTGTAAAAAATAAACTACTACTTGAATGCTGGAGGAATTTCTAATTTTTTCATTATTTGCTACTATCTCTGCATCAATATAATGCGCATTTGTAGAAAATACAGATTGCGCGTAGAAACAAGCAAATAATAGAACAATACAAGATCTCCTTTGTAAAACATGAAAATTGCACTACCTGTTCGCTTGCGCGCGCTTCTTACATCGCTTTTGCTCTCCGTTGTGGTAAATACTACGGTGAGCGCGGAGGATAGATGACCTGCACTCCCAGAAGATGCCATAGAACGCACTGATGACCCAGGAACTTCGGGGGCAAATGGTAGCAGCGGTGTTATCTTTGAAGCAGATGCTGCTGGGAAAACCTACATACTCAATATTCCTAGTCGCTGGTACGGCAAAACGGGCAATCTTACTACCAATGCCGAGCGCCTTCATATCATCGAATGGGCGGTATCGGCCGTTGAGAATGATATGAATCTGACTATCAATTCTCAGGTAACAGGCGATGGTGATATTGCATTCACGGGTTCAGATGTAAGAAATTATAGCTTCATCTACAATGGCGATATGTCATACTTCTATGGTGACTTTTATAATGGTACAAAGGATGGTGAAGTAATCACTGAATTTGATAATAGAGGCTTTAACTTGACCTTTAACGGCACGCAGACAGCAGATGCTGCTCCTACATGGGCGACATCCGCCTCGGGTTATGGAGCGATTGACCTTGGAAATCGCAACCTGACCTACAACTTTACAACAGCAGGGGCGACTCCAGGCGTTGCACTCATCAATAACAGCATGGTTGATGTGCAAAATGCCACCTTCAACGGCACGGCGGCCTACAAGGTCACCTCTGCTTTCACCGCCGATCTTCTGACGCTGAGCAATGCGAACACGACCACCTTCACTGGATCATCGCTTGCCCTTACGAGCGCTCAGATTGGTGCAGGGGCGACTCTCTCCCTCGGCGATGACGCAGGCACGAGCTTTGCTGAGGGCTTGTCCATTGGCTCTCTAGACATGCAAGCTGACTCGACACTGCATGTCAATAATGCAACACTCAATCTAGCCTCATTGCAGGCGACTGGTGCCGCGACGGTATCGACAGCTGCTGGCACGACGGTTTCGTAGAGCAATATCAGCTTTGGCGATAGCACGAGCACGCTGACGCTCGGCAGCGCTAGTGCCGCGACTCTGGGAGGGACGATTGAGTTCTCTAGTGCCAATCAGATTGTATCGAATGGTATCTTGAGCTTTGATAGTGCCGTGCTCTTTGATATTAATGGGGTAGATTTATCCCAATGGATGCATAACGTTGAGGCGAATACCTACACGCTGCAGCTCTTTTCTGGTACAGGGATCATGGGCTTTGACTCGCTGACAGAGGACAACCTTATTTATGATACCAAGGACTTGTTCAACATTGAATTTAGTGACGACGGTAGCATCTCCTATACCCTCGAATCGATGGATCTTGGCGCTGTCACAGGCGATGGGGTTTGGAGTGCGATGCTGATTGATGAGCATTCGTTTTCGAATGGTCGAGGAGTCAATTTTACAGCTGATGCCGCATTGAGTGTATCTGGAGATATCACATCTGCTCAAATCGTCGTTGAATCAGGCAATACGGTCATACTCTCTGAGCATACAGCTGGTTCTACGCTCGCCTCGCCGCTGATTCAGCTGGAGGGTACGCTCTATCTCAAGGATGGACTCTTGACCGACGCGAGCAAGGTTTTTTTCCGCACAGGCGGTACGCTCAAGCTCGATGACGCTGTCACCCTCAATACACAGATTAGCAGCATTGGTGGAGCTGCGATGCAATTCGAGGTTACCAGTGGAACTGCGACCCTCACGCAGCAGCTCACAGATGCCACGTCGATGAGTGTCTCTGGCAGTGGCACGCTGGATCTGTCAGGATCTCTGCTCGCTGGTGCATCGACGACTACGATCAACGACGGTGCATCGCTACGCATTGGCTCGGGGTCAAACTCGACTGATCTAAAAAAAATCCGTGGCACAGGTACGCTGATCTTTGCAGGCAACGATGGCAATACTTATCTCGATGTCGATGGCTTTGCAGGTGCCGTGCAGCTTGAGGCTGGAGCTACGGGTTTGCGCTTTAACGAAAATCAAACTTCAGGTTCTCGTTTCTCTCTCGAAAATATTGATCCTTCTCAGGAAGCGGTTAGTGTCACTATCTTTGGGGATGATGGCGCTGGTAATAATGGACTCCTGCTCGATAAGCTGTCTGGGAATATCAACATTAGCTCTACGGCTTCTAGTTCAGCAAATCGATTCCAGCGCAATCATATCGACCTCGAGATGACTGAAGATAATAGATGGACGGGATCTTGGGCAACCGATACAGATAATAGCAATAACGGTTATCTCGTTGTCGATAGCACTGGGGCTACACAATACACATTCACCATCACACAAGGTCAAAAGGAGAGTTCAGCAAATGGACGATGGAATCGTCTTGAAATTCAAAACGCAAAAGTCTTGTTCGAAGAATCCGCTGAATGGAAGGGTGCTATCGTGTTTGATCACAGTGACGCTGTCCTCGAGTTGGCTGGTAATAGTATCACCTTTGATACAGTTGACCGCAATGGCGAGGCCGCGAATTTCCAATCGACAGCAGAGGGACATGGAGAAATCATAGTCAACGTAGGAGAGGGAGGCACGGTTACCATCAATCAGACGAACAACACAAATGACGAGCAGGTGCTGGACTCTGGTATAAATGCCTACTCTGGTGCGATCACTGTCAAATCAGGGACACTCTTCCTGCAGGCAGCGAATGCCTTTGACTATGTCGATAGCATCACTGTCAATATGACTGGTACTTTGAGTATGAACAATGTCGCCCATGTCAACAACGTCAGCATGGGGGGAGGTACCTTCACCAAGGCCAGCGAGTGGACTGGCGCGCTCACCATCGAAGCTGCGGCATCCGCGAGTGTCACGAGCTCACATATTGCCAACAATGCTATCACATTGGAAACGGATGCGACCCTCGATTTGCAAGATACTGTCGTAGGAGCAGGTAAGATCACGGGCACATCGGGCAATACGATCAATCTCGTAGATTCTGGTATATCCTTTGACGCTGCTAATATTGAGTTCATCCAGCCTACATCGACAGCCTCCGCGAGTGCATCCCCTGCCCATGGCGCGCGCACACTCGAGCAAATAACGGATACGAGTCTTGACTCCATGCTCGTCGTGAAGATGGATACGTCATGGACGAATATTGATTCGATGATTGTATCAGGTGATCTTTATCTTGAGTTGAATCTCTCCGAGGAGCAATTTGCGCTCTTTGATAGCAATGTGCTCACGAATGGCGTAGCCTTTGCTCTGACAAACGATCCCGCTATTGATTTGGATGTCGAAGGGGTGGCTACAATCTATATAGCCCTGAGATCAGGGGATCGATACGAGCTACACACCTCGCAGAAGTATGGCACAACAGTTGGCGATGTAGACTACATGATCGTCGTGCCTGTTCCCGAACCATCTACTGGGGTGATGAGTTTGCTCGCTCTCACAGGTCTGCTAGCGCGCCGACGCCGACGCAGCTAAGTAGTTAAAAAAAGCACAGGATACGCAGAGTATCCTGTGCTTTTCTTGCTGTGATTCGGCGGGAGACTAGGCCATTTCCTCTGTGACTGACAAGTATCAGAGGAAAGCTTCAACTTGATCAAGATACGTAATAACTCGCCAAGGGGCGCAGGATGAACTCAACCTGACCTGTCGTAAGATCGACCTCAAAGCCAGCCATGACTGGGCCGCGTCGCTCCTGGAGTGGGAAGTAGTAGCGCGCGCCCTTCTTGTAGCAGATGTTGAAGGAACTGATCGCCTCGGGGGACTCCTTCTTGAGGTAGCCTTCGAGCACCGCGTGAGCGCGTTTGAACTCTTCTGATGGGGCGCGGAGATAGCATTCGAAGGTGTGTTTGCTTGGCTTGACTCCATAGATGTCCT
>CAYJID010000121.1:0-6505 GCA_964370135.1 uncultured Akkermansia sp.
GAGAGCCCGCCGCCTACACCTATCTCGGGGAGAGTATTGAGAGCTTCCCCCGAGGACAGGCGATGTGCGAGCTCATCGCGGGCTGTGGCTACCTTCAGCCCTGCGCAAAGGAGCTGATGGCAGGTATCGCCAGTATCTATACAGCGCAGCTACCCGAGCGAAAGTAGGCTCGGATGTATTCTTTGTCTTTGTATAGGGTGATACTTAGTCCCATGCGGTCAGTATATTTTTTAACAAGCCTAATTCTCTGATAGCAGGTGAAAAAGATAGCATAGAGAGATAGCTACAATGTGTGCTCTTGAATAGAAAAGCAGGTACGCAGACTGCCGCTGACTCATTAGCTGATGCTCGTAAAAAATAGTCTCAGCCTCAAGCGAATAAATCATTGAAAGAATATCTTACTAGATTTGTTACCTTAAAAATCGATAAAAATGATATTAAGTTCTTATTGCTCTTTTATGCAGAGTCATAATGCGCTTTACCAAATATAATATTAGAAAAACATGACATCACTATCATCCTCTATCCCTCTTCTACGAGATACTCTGCTTCGGAACTGCTTCATTTTCACATGGCTGTTAGGTATTCTTACCTATGGCTACCATTATGCAGGAGGCAATATGGCCTTTGATGCTCTTATTGGAGCGAATCTGCATGATGATATTATTCCTAAGATTTATATGGGGCGTTATGGTCAATTGCTGAATTATTATTGCGTGCGCGGTTTTGCTGCTGCTCCTTGGATGATAGGTATTTTAACGATGCTGTGGCTTACGTTGACGAATTTCTTGATTGTCAAATTATTTGACGTAAAAAGAAAATGGGAAATTTTGCTCATATGCGGTATCACCATGACGAGTATTCCTTTTATCCAAACCCATGCGCTCTATTTTCACGAGATTGATAACTTCGCTCTGGCGCTGTTGACTGGCATGCTTTCAATCTATTTGTATATCACAAAGCCGTTTCGAGCAAGCATTATTGTTGCAGGCCTGTGCTTCATTCTGAGCATTAGCTTCTACCAGCCATACATCATGGCAGTACCTAGTATTTTTATCATTCTACTCGTGCGCGATCTATTTGCTGGAGCTAGCCTTCGTACTATGGCAATCAGGTTCTCTACGTTTTGCTTGTTTGTTATGATTGCATGTTGTTTGTATTATGCATTTCATCAATCGGTTTTATATTTTGCGAATATAGAGGATCACGACTCTTATAATAATGTTAATACCCTTGTAGATAGTGCTCGTGGAGATTCCTTTATTAAATCGGTGATAGGAGAGTTTTTTAATACTTATTTCTATGGGTTGGTTCACTTTTTACGACCCATTACCTATTTTAAGAATCTCGTTGGCTTCCTCCATGGCGTTTTAGCCCTTATTGCAGTTTATCAAGTCGCGCGTTTGATTATCATGAAAAGAATGCGCTTTTTATCCATTTTTGTGATCGTGACGCTGCTTGTACTACTTTTGCCTTGTATCTATTTTATTCGCATTCTGACAGATGGGTTTTCGCATCCTGGTATACTTAATACTGAGATTTTTGTTATCTTGAGTTTACTTCTTCTCATCATATCAGCGAGAGAACAATGCCCGACCATTTCAGCAAGTGGTGCGAAATTGCAGCTTCGTCTGTACTATGCGACAATTCTCATCTGTTTGGTTAGCTTCTACTCGAATTGGGTTTACGCCAACCGTTTGTTCTATCTTCGTGAGCTGGTCGGCAAAACATCACTTTCATTTTGTACGCGCCTTATAGAGCGTATTGAAAAGCGCGATGACTATATCCCTCGCGAAACACCAGTCGTTTTTATAGGTACAGCGGGTGATTCACCATACTTGGTTTCAGTCAGACCAGCGTTTGCTGATTTTCAAAAAACGCATTTTCTTTCAGGACCTACTCTTGTTGAGTATGAGACTTACTTTAATTATCGTCGCTATTTTAATAATTTTTTGGGAACAACGATGTATATCAAGCACACAATTATGAACTCAGATGAGTCTCTTCCTACGGAATGTAAGGGGATGTCTATTTTTCCAAAAGAGGATAGTATTCGTGCAATCAATAATACCTTGTACGTGAAACTATCTGACCTTGCCCCTGCCCCAGGTAAGTAACATAGAGGACTTCTCTTGATTCTCGTGATTCCAAATATTGCTTTGGCAGTAGTTAAAGGGGGGGGGTTTCTCGCGAGGTAAGATTTTGAGATGATTTTGGAGCTAGATTTTTTACGAATTGATGTCTCAGAGGCTCCTCTGAGGCGAAAATTCGGGGAAAATATAGCCTGAAAGCACTCAAAAGCTGCCTCGTGGCGCGAGTCTTCTGATTAGCTTATTTAGAATAACGAGAATTTAGAAGCTCCCTTAAGGGGACCTTGCAAAATTAGTTTTGGGAAATTGCAGATTTCGAAAATGAGCGTCACAGCACGTCTTTTGCTGCATTTTGGCGAGAATTCGCAGCTTTTTGGGCTTACATAGCTCGCTATGCGCGCCCAAACGCCGCAAATTCTCATCCATACTGCCAGCAAAATCCGAAGCTGCTAATTTTGCAAGATCCCCTTAATGAAGCAAACACGTTTTGCGTACTTGATTAGGTAGATTCCATCAAGTCGCAGTTTGGCAGTCTCTATCTAATCAAGTTAGGATCATGTGCTTCCTCTTGTGGAGTGAAAATAAGATTTTTAAGCCAACAACAGGAAGGTTTGATATGATGATTCTGATAGAATGCATGCACTGTATTTTATTACATTATCTATAGCCAAAGTAATAAGTAAAAGTAGCAGTTTGCTTTACGAGCGCATCCTTTTAGGCGAGATAGTACGAGTCCCATCTATTACGTTAGGCGTAGTTCTTTCCGAACTACGCCTAACGTAATAGATGCTGTAGAGTGTGTTATTGCTTTTTGATAAGTAGCTGCGCCGGATCGCTTTGCGCCCCATCGCATGATCCGATCCGCTCGAAAAGAGACGGATGTTACCGATTGATCAGTTGGAGCCTTTCTTCTGCAAGCGCGGTGATGGCTTTGCTATCTTCAAGTATACCCGAGTTGAGCTCATCGTGGAGCTCCTCGTCGTAGTATTGAAGCATGTCGCGGTCATTGTCGTTGAGCAGCTCATCGAGGTCGTCTGGATAGAGAATCTCGTTTTGGATCTCGATGATTTCTTCAAAACATTGCCGAGCCTCATCCTGTTGATTTTGTTGACTGTAGGCGTCGCCGCAGAGTAGCAGTGCGCTCTGCAGCTGGTTGTAGACGCGCGCTTCGTCGGTGAATTGTGTGGTGTCGCGCACGTGCTGTACCATGAGGGTGAAGTGCAGCAGCGCGCTTTCATAGTCACCGACAGCGTCGTAGAGGGTGGCGGCGACGCTGTTGACCTTTGCCTGCATGAGGAGTAGCTCGACGCGCGCAGGATCGGAGTGGAGGCAGGCGTAGAGCTGTGGCAGCTCGAGGATCGCGCGCTGGCAGTGCGCCTCGACTTGCTCAAAGCCGCTGAGCTCAGAGTAGCAGAGGATGTAGAGGATATGATTGTTGCCCAGCAGGAGAGCCGCGGGCTCGCCCTCGAGGCTCTCGTCGCGCGCGAGCGACTCGATCTCGTCGAGGAGAGGCAGTGCGAGCTTGTATTTCTTGATATCTGCGTAGTTCTGTGCGAGGTCGGCGAGGTAGATGAGCAGCTCCATGTCCACGTGCTTCTCCTGAGCTGCGAGGCTCTTCTTGTACCAGTCGACGGCGGCGATCTTTGCGTCGAGTGACTTTTTGCCTTTCCCCTTCTCGTCGTAGAGCTGTGCGCGGCAGTGCTCGACGGCGGAGAGGAGCGCGTGGGCTGTGATGGGGCTTTTCTTGAGACGCTTTTCGTAGTGCTTTTTCTGCTCTTTGAGGGTCTTTTCGCGTTGATCTTGCGTGTGGTAGAAGCTCAGGACGGAGTTGTAGAATATGAGCGCGCAGACGTGCGCCTCGACGTTGCAGCCCGCTTCTAGCTCATCGAGCGCGTCAAAGTACGCGAGCGATTGGCGTCCATATTCGAGCGCGACATTCTCTTCGCTGCTGTCCATGGTGAGGACGGTGAGGCGGCGCGTGAGCTCCGCGAGCATGGCGAGAGTGTCGATGGATCGTGGCTCCATCTGAGCGAGGATTTGGAGACCGTCGACGGCCTGTACGTAGAGCTGGGTGATTTCTGCCTCATCTTCTTCGAGCTGCTCGAGGCACTCACCTAGGCGAGCCGCGGCACTCGTGAGCTTGGGGAGGGCATGCTCGCCGTATTCTGCGTAGAGCTGTTGACTGAGTTCGTAGGCACAGCGACAATGAGCCAGGTAGGAGTCATCTGGGGATTCGCTGCGCGTCTGCTTTAGGATTTCTTCCAACTCGACGAGTTGGTCATATCGTAGGTCGGTGTTCATAGTCCGCTTTATTGTATACCTTTGCGATCAAAGTACAAGGTTATAATGCTTATGACGCGCAAGCTGATTTTCATGCTTGATATTTATCTGTTTTTCGTGTATAGAGAGCGAATGTCACTCTCTTATGCCCATTTCGTCGTCAATCCCTATCAGTCGAATACCTATGTGGTCTATGATACGCAGACGCAAGATGCCCTGCTAATCGACCCTGCCTGCTGGACCTCTCAAGAGCGCAGTCTCGTGAGTGCCTTTATTCGCACGTCTGAGCTCGTGCCAAAAGGCATTGTCAATACCCATATGCATCTGGATCACAATGCGGCGAATGTGTATTATAGCAAGCTCTATGGTATACCCGTCTACGCACATGAGGGAGATGCATTCATGTTGACGGAATGGAAGTATTTGAGCCGTCGCGCGGAGCGTATTCCTCCCGAGGGCTTGGGTCAGATTGACCATTATCTCCAGCACGAGCAGATCCTGCCACTCGGGAACTCGTCGCTGCGCGTGATTCATACGCCAGGGCATTCGCTGGGGAGTATCTGCCTCTATGCAGAGGCAGAGGGATTCCTACTCAGCGGTGACACGCTGTTCTTTGAATCCATCGGCCGCAGTGATATGGAGGGAGGCTGCGAAGCCGATCTCCTGCGTCACATCGTGCGACGCCTCTTTGTGCTGCCTGATGAGACGCTGGTGCTTCCTGGGCATGATCAGCATACAACGATAGGGCATGAAAGGAAGTTTTCGCCCTTCTTTTAAGGGGAGTTCTCGCCTTTCTAAATAAGCGAATCGGGAGACTCTCAGCACGAGGCAGCTTTTGAGTGCTTTTCGGCTAGATTTCCCGTCGCTTGTCCCCCACAAAGTATAGTGGGGGGCTGCTCTCAAATTGTCATGCAATTTGTTCCGTATAGGGGATCTTGCAAAATGCAGCAAAAGACGTGCTGTGACGCTCATTTTTGAAATCTGCAATTTCCAAAAACTAATTTTGCAAGGTCCCCTATAGGAGAGCTATTTGACCTTCAGAGCCCATTTGAGGTACTTAAGCGATTCGCCCCAGATCTTGGCATGTGTGCTGCCGAGGACGACGACGATGACAGATTCGCCGTTGAGGCTGGCACTGGAGATGAGGCAGCGACCGGCTGCGTGTGTGTAGCCGGTCTTCATGCCATTGACCCAATAGTATTTGCTGAGCAGCTCGTTTGTGTTCTTAAGAGGCTTTTTGATGCCGCTATCGAGTGTGAAGAGGTACTCAACCGAGTCCGTGACGCGGCGGATGAAGGGGGAGTTGTAGGCCTGCCGCGCAGCGAGTGCCATGTCGTAGGCGGTGGAGTATTGCTTGGCGGGCAGTCCGTGGGGGTTGGCGAACTTTGTGTTCTTCATTCCCATTTTCTTGGCTCTCGCGTTCATCCGCGCGACGAACTTGTCTACAGAGCCAGCTGTGTCACGCGCCAGCGCGAGGGCGACGTCATTGAAGCTCGCAATGAGCAGCGTACGTAGCAGCTCTCCACGAGTGTAGGTCTCGCCGACCTTAAAGCCCATGCGGTAGGGGGGTGCCTTGAGGTCACGTGATTGAACTGTGACACTATCATGCAGATCGCCCGCCTCGAGGACGCAGAGCGCGGTGACGAGCTTTTGCGTGCTGGCTACTTGTCGGCGCGTGTGCGCGCGATGACTATAGAGGAGCCTCCCCGTCAGAGCGTCCATGACGACGATGGCCGCTGCCTCAGGCTTGGGAGCTTTGGAGGTGGGAGCTTTGATAGCGCGTGGTTTGATCAGAGGCTTACCTGTGGAGTTGGACTTGCTAATGAGCTTTGCGCGGGAGGGCACGCGCGTCGTCGCTGTAGATACGTTAGCGAGGAAGAGTGCTGCCAGTGAAGAAAGGCAGCAGAGCGAGAGAAAGGGGGCTGTTGTCATGTACTATGGGGTATGGAATCGCAGAAAGATGGCAATATAGAGCAGCTATGTAGTCTTGTAAAGGGCAAACTCCATGAAAATGAATTTCATCCCTTCTCCTTGAATGCTGAAATGCAGTTTTTAATAAAGAATGAAATCGGCAAGGTATAAAAAATGCAAAAAAGTTTAAAAAGCTGCTTGACGCATCAGGGTGTCTCGTGTAT
>CAYJID010000122.1:0-6454 GCA_964370135.1 uncultured Akkermansia sp.
CTGACGCCCGCTGGATCTGCGATCCAGCACTTCCTCGGGCTCTGCCCGAACCCGCAAGGGCTCCGCCCTTGACCCGGGAGGGCTCTGCCCTCCACCCGCCGGCGAACGATCGCCGGAGATCGCTTAAGGTCTAGACCTTAAGAATCCATTGACTCGACACGGTTGAGTTGTGCTGATTCTGTATTTATTTTGTTCCTCCCCCTCCTTCCCATGCCCCCCTGCTACGACGATTCCCCTCCCAAAAAACTCCGCGTCAAAGACCTCGCCTTCCTCGCCCAGCAACGCCTCCTCCAGCTACGCGCCGACGGTCACGACGATCTCCTCCCCATCCAAAACTCCAGCCGCAATCTCGCCTCCCACCCATGGGGCGCCGCATGGATGCGCCAGCTCGCCCACTGCGAGCAAGAGGGCATGCAGCTCTCCTCCGGCCGCTCCCTCCTACGCCATGGCTGCGTTCTCGATGTGAAGCTTTCTCCCAGCCGCATCCGCGGTCTCATCAGCGGCGAGGAGCTCTACGAGCTCGATCTCCACGTCCAGCCTCTCGACGACGAGCGTATCGACACCCTGCGCCAGCTCTGCCACGGCCGTCTTGATTCTCTCGTTTCCCTCCTCGAGGGCAAGATCGACGCCCCTCTCATGGACGCGCTCTGCCACCCCGAGGACGGGATTCTCCCCCTCTCCACGGATTGGCGCTTTTCCTGCACCTGCCCCGATTGGGCGAGCCCCTGCTCCCACGCCGCCGCCCTCGTCTACGCCGCAGGCTGTCTCATCGACAGTGATCCGAGTCTGCTCTTCACCCTGCGCGAGATAGATCCCGAGCAGCTCGTGGATATTCCCACCGCTAGCGCCGATTTTGACACCGCCGCTCTCAGCCAGACCTTCGGTATTGATTTGGATTTGGATTGACGGACGGGGGGGAGATTTGCTAGAGTATAGTTTCACATGATGGGCTATTCCCATTTGAATATGATGAACACTAGATCTACACTCCTCCTCATGGGACTGGGGATGCTCCCTCTCAGTCACGCCGCTCTCCAGCCTGCCAAGCCCATCGTTCACACCCCCGTCTCTGCGACGTCTCCGCAGGGTGCCTACAGCGGCGCCCATACGGTCAAGCAGGCCATCGACGGCTCGATGGAGTCTCCGAACTGGCATATCCCCTCCACCTCGCGCGTCGAGGGTGAGTTCACCTTTGCCGCCCCTGTGCGCATCGACGTGATGCACTTTGCCAGCGCGAGTTTCAGCACGGTGACGCTCGAGCTCAAGCGCGCGGGCAAGTGGAGCAAGGCGCGCACCTTCACGCTGCCAGCCTCCCGTCTCCTGCGTTTCCCGAAGGGATTGAGCAATGTCGAGGCTGTACGCGCCATTGTCAAGGACAAGGCAGGCAAGAAATTCTCCTTCTCCCTGCGCGAGATTGAGTTCCTCCAGCAGGGCGAGACTCCCAATCAAGAGGTGATCAAAAAGGTCTTCACCGATCTGAGCTGCTCCAAGCTGCGCAGCAACGCCACCGCCGCCGACATCGCTGCTCTTCCCAAGGAGCTCCAGAGTGTGGCCAAGAAGATCAAGAAAGGCGAGTATGAGGGCGGGGAGTTCCGCATCGGTAGCTACCGCGCCTTCTCCGCCCCCGAGCTCGCACGCGATATCCAGAAGATCAACGCGCTCAATCCCTTTGATAATCCTACAGGCATCTACGCCAAGGCGGGTGAAGAGATCTACGTGCTCGTCGGTCCCACGCATGGCTCCTTCGTCGATCTCATCTGCAACAAGGCCTTCTCCCTCCAGCGGACGACTTACCCCCTCGTCGAGGGGATCAATAAGGTGAAGATCACCCAGCCCGGCCTGCTCTACATCAGCTACAACACCGATCTGGCAAAGAATCCCAAGCCCAAGCCCGTCAATGTCCACTTTCTCGAAGGCAGCGGCACGGTGAACGGCTACTTCGACATCGCGAAGCACGACGATGCGGACTGGAAGCGTCTCATTGCGAAGGCCACCGCCGATGTCTTTGACATCGTGGGCAAGCAGTCCATGATGATCCTCACGACAAAGCACCTCCAGCAGTACAGCCCCGACAAGATCAGCGAATCTGTCAAATTCTGGGATGCTGGCGTCCGCGCCATCTGGGATGTGATGGGCTTCAACAAGTACAAAGATCCCATCAACAACCGCATGCTGGGCTTCTCCACCGAGGGCGGCGCCCACATGTTCTCCACCGAGTACGGCTGCGGCTACAGCAACGGCAGCAACGGTCACACCCTGAAAAACGAAGTCATCGCCCCTGGTATCGTGCAGGGCAAGCGCTCATGGGGCTACGGTCACGAGGTAGGACACAGCCATCAGGCAGCCTTCAACTGGCCGAGCATGACGGAGAGCTCGAACAACTTCTTCGCTCAGCTCATCCTCGACCGCGTCCTCTACTCGCCTGACAAGAATCCCACCGCCACCGATATGGAGAACCCCTGCAAGTACCTCCTTGAGCAGGGCGTGAAGGGGGTGCCCTTCCACGACATGAACGGCTGGGCTCAGTGGGGCTTTGCCCAGTACTCCTTCTACCTCTACTTCCACAAGCTGGGCATCAACCCCCAGTTCTACCCCGATCTCTTTGAGTCGCTGAGAAAGAATCCTGTCAATGCAAAGTGGAGTGACCCTGCTCGTATCCATCTCGACTGGTATATCCGCATCTGCAATGAGACCAAGACCGACTTCACCGAGGACTTCGAGATCTTCAACTGGTTCGTCCCCATTGATGTGAAGAAGCATCAGTACGGCGACTACCACTACAAGCTCACCAAGGAAATGGCCGACGCGGCGAAGGCACTCATCAAGGCGAAGGGCTACCCAAAACCCAAGTACCGCATCGCCTTCATGCACCAGCATGGCAAGACGGTGAATCTCTGGGGCAAGACGATGAGCGGCCCCGAGCTCAACGGCTACTGGACAAAGTACAAGGCAGATGGCAAGCTCTCCCTTGATGTGAAAGCCAGCAAGCAAGGCGATCTCATCAAGGTCACGGACGGCGAGAATGCCGCCGCCTTCTGCGTGAAGACAGACGGCAAGGTCGTGGGCTACTTCGACCGCCCGCAGTTCTCCATCGCGGGACTCCCCTGGAATGCCAGCTCTGAGGTCTACGCTATCCCCATGCAGACGGCCAAGGCCTACAAGCTCATCTACAAGGCGAAGTAATTTTGCTTCTTTTGCGATAAGTACATCTCTCCCCGCACCTCGCTAGATGAGGAGCGGGGAGTTTTTGCTTTCACAGCAGGGTGTCACCGTCGCAGGCGCGAAGCGTCTGACCATCCTGTATGTCAAATAATGCCAGCGCATTGCACCCCGCGTCATACGTCAGAAAGAGCTTGACTGTCATTACAGTTTTTTCTAGTATAACGAAATCATATGAAAATAAAGCTCATCTCCCTCATGATTGCCGCCCTCGCAGCACCAGCACTCGCCGAGAGCACCAGTGATCCATCTCAGCAAGCGCGCGTCCATGTGCAAGACAATAGTGTCTACACACTCAGCAACCACTTGCTCACAAGGAGCAGCTCGGCAAAGGCGCCCGCCGTCTTCACACTCCAGCAAAAGGGGCGCGCTGCCGCCCAGAGCAGCCAGTCTCCCTTCAGCATCACAACCACCGAGGGTATTTACCCAACCGCGAGCTTCACCATCAGTGATATAAAAATTGACAGACTCTACCCTGCTGAGGTAAGCATAGCCCCCAGTCACCAGCATCACGGACAGAGCATCACCGCTACGTTCAAGAACGAACAGGCAGGCATCACAATCAAGTGGAGTGCCGAACTACGCGACGGGGAAAACTACGTCACGCAGGTCTATGCGATTTACGCCACCAGACCCATCGAGATCACCCATATTGATCTGTTGAAGCTCGCAGGCACTGGCTTTGTGCTCGAGGACAAGGCGCAACCCTCATTCATCGCTCCAAACGCTTGTTTTTCCACATCAAGAATGTCCCCAGTGTAGCAAAGATGACCCCTGAGGGCACTGTGCTCGACTTTGACTGCCAGCTGCCCATGCGCAAGGGGCAGTGCTACAGTTTCAGCACTGTGCAGGGCGTCTATCCCGAGAAAGGGTAGCGTGCGCTCTGGCATACTCTCCCCCCTCTAGGAAATAAGCGCAGGTAGGAGTTTATTCTAGAACAGCCCTCCGAGCAGCATCGCCATCACAAAGCAAGCACCGACGTAGACCGAAGGATGTCTGCCTGTCTGATACACCCTCGCCACAAGCAGCGGGATGAGCAGATAGAGCAGCGCGTAGGCGAGGGCGAGTGTGAGAGCCGAGGCAGACAGCTCATAGTACGCCTCTCCATCAGATATACCGAGCAGCTCGAAACGAATCAGCACAAATGAGAGTAGAAAGCAGGCGAGAAAGGTCAGAAAACTCCATTTGACGATGCGCCCCCCCTTGATGGGCAAGAAGGCGAGCGTGAGCAGCATCAGGATGAGTGTCACGGGCAGCAGCGCGCTCATGTACTTGCCGTAGTAAGAGGAGGTGTAGAACATCATGTTGCACGAACTTTCGTAGAAATCGACCACGGGAGCTGCGGCGCACAGCACGAGCAGTAGCAGCAGCACGGGGGCGATGCTCTGCCCGCGCGCGCCCTGAGGCTTCTTCGCCCTCAGATGGTAGAAGCTTGAGCGTCGCAGCAGTCCCAGCAGCGCGCATCCGCCGAGCATCAGAGTGCTCACCTGCAAAGGCGTGTCGCCGAGTTCTGATTGCGAGCCAAAGAGATGCGGGTCAATGCTATACTGGATGATCGCCAGCGCGAGCAGCGGCAGCAGTGGCAGCGTGCAGCCTAGTAGGAGTCGCCATTGCGCCGTCGAGCGGGCACCCAGCCTCAGCATCACCGAGAGTGCTGAGAGTAGCAGCAGCATACCCGCCGCGACGCGTAGCGTGAGCAAGGTCATCAGCAGTGCGGGCGAGTCCGCCGTGCCCTGCAGCGCGATCGCGGCCGCGCCTGTTGCTGCGAGTGCTCCACAGAGCATGCTGCTGCGGTAGCCCACCCATCGCAGTATGAGCACCGACAGCGCGGCCGAGCCGAGAATACTGCCGTAGAAGAAAAGCGCACTGTGAGGGTAAATAATGCTCTCAATCGAGAGTAGCGGGCTATGGAGGGGGGGAAAGAGCAGCCCATGAGCCTTGGACATCGTCTGGTCGCAGCGCATACTCAGCAGGAGACCGACGAGCGTGAGGAGGAGCACACAGATGCCAAAGAGGGGGATATTTTTTCTATCTATCATGGGTTGTGATCCCCGCTGGGGATGCGAGAGAGGCGTGCCGAACATTGTTCCATGATAGCAAACATTTCTGAGAAGTAAAGATTTTTTGATGCGTCGTACTTCTGTATTGCATCATACAACAGGCGCTACCCTGAGGTAGCGCCTGCTTTTTGTGAGAATATTGCTGAAAATCTTAGAACTCGATACCGCCGCCGAAGCGGATGGTGTGGTAGAACTGAGCCTTGGTGTCGTAGTTGAAGCTACTATCGACATCCCACTCGACTTTGGGAGACGCGGTGCTGCCGCGGAACTCGTAGGAGGCAAAGATGTAGCCGCGAGGCGAGTAGTGATACTTCACCCCGACCTCCGCGCTGAAGGCAAAGCCAGCCTCAGTGCCATCAAATTCGTAATAGTCTCCGAAGCGTGAGCCGCGTGAGTAGTCTTCTTGGTCGAGGTAGGCACCGACGACAGAGAGACCCGCATTGACCCCTGCGAAGAACTCAAGAGGCGAGTTGCGAGGACCAAAGCTGAAGCGGTAGCCTGGCATCAGCGTGAAGGTGCTCATCGACATGTCCATGTAGGTGGTATCACCATTGCGGTAGTAGAAGCCCGCATCACCATAGCCGTAGCCGTAGCCGATGCGCAGATTTACCGCGTGAAAGCGATTGAAGCGATGACCGACAGAGAAGTCAAAGCCGACGATGTCCATGGAATCAAACTCAGGGATATCCTCCAGCGCATCGCCCGAGCTAAAGCCGAAGAAAGCGGCCCCCTCGGTGTAGAAGCCCATTTCATCAGTCGCCATCTGGCGATAGCCACGAGCTGGGGGTGCTTGATAGGCGGGCTGGGAGTAGTGCGTGGTCGTCTGCACCACGGTACGCTGAGCTGGAGGAGGAGTGAGCCAGATAGCCTGCGAGAGGGAGCTGCCAGCGATCAGCGCGGCAGACGTCAGGAAAAGTGTAGTCTTCATAGCAAGTAAACTTATACCTTGTTTTGCGGCGTGTATCAAGAAGAAAATTGATGATGACGTATAACGTAGAGTAATTTCCTGCCTCAGCGATCCCCTCGCAGCCCCTGTACGTAGTTGTACACGATGCCGAAATGCAGCAGCCCGATGAGCAGCAGGATCACGCGCGCAAAGCCCACAGAGCGTACTCCTGCATAGCAGAAGTACACGCCGAGCAGCCCAAAGAGGAGGATGTTGAGGATGGCGTTGC
>CAYJID010000123.1:0-6445 GCA_964370135.1 uncultured Akkermansia sp.
ACTCAAAAGCTGCCTCGTGAAGCGTTTTTCTGAATTTTCTTATTTAGAATGACGATAATTTAGAAGCTCCCTTAATACTCTTCATCCACCTGATGCCCCACTCCGCACGAGGAGAAAGCCTATCGAGAGTCGCGCGCAGTTCATGTCAATCTCGTGGAGCAGCTTGTTCATCATATGATTGATGGAGTAGGTGAAGTACGCGCTGCGCCTCCTGCTGTGCCCCTTGGATGAGGGTGAAGGCATTCTTGTCCCCCAGTAGGGCGAGGGAGGGGATGGAGGTGCGTTTGCTCATAGCAGCTTTGATAACAAAGGTATTCTCCATGGTTAATCAATATCGGCTAATCATGACATGATTAGCCGAGAGGTGAGCTTCACCATCTCCGCGCGCATTGGCTCGGGAGAGCGGGTGCGAGGAGGCAGGCTATTGGCCTATGACGACTTTCCCGAGATTGATCTTCATCTCGACGGGGATCGTGAGTTTCTTGTTGTCTTGGAGCGTGATCACCTTGAGCGCTGCGGGTAGCTTGTCGTTGAAGGAGTAGCTATACTCATGTCCGAAGAAGCTCGAGGAGCGCGTGGCGCTGCGGTGATGGATCTGCTTTCCTTGGGCATCATAGAATTCAAAGGCTTGGAAGTTGTCAGGCTTCTTCTTGAAGCTCAGCTCGATTCCATCGCTGCCCATGACATCCGCCTTTTTGTAGTCAATCTTCATCTGCTCTACCGTCAGCGAGCCGCCCTTCGCGAGATCCAAGGGCATGAGCTTGCTTGCGCGCTGCCCACCAGCGACAAAGACTCGGATCGAGTCCTTCACCCACAAAGGGCGATAGAGATCCGCCTTGCGAAAGCTGGCGGAGCAGTCGACGACATGAGCAGAGCTCTCGCTGTGGCGTGACATCGCAGGCCTCATTGAGCTGATGCTCCCGTCAAAGGAATTTTTCTCAAAATCCGTGGCGTGGGATGAGGCTTTGAGCGAGTCTTGGCCGCGATCCAGTGTCAGGACGACCCCCTTGGGAGCGGTGAGAGTGAACTTCAGAGAGATGCCTTTTGGCTTGAAGTCACCCTCTTTGAGTGTGACGCTATAGCCTATGAGGTCGCATTTGATATCCTTCACATCGACGGCATGGCTGAGCATGCTGCAGGACATGAGGGCGAGGGCGGAGATTGATTTGATGTTCATATAGATGATAGGTTGTCGCGTTCGTCCCCGTGTGCTTCCTATATCAGGACGGCAAACGATGACGTGAGCTTCTCCCTACTCTATCATCTGGCGTGTTGTTGTCCAGATATTTTTTAACATGGAGCTCTGTTTTCTCGTCATACATAGTGCTACTTGTTATCCATCTGATACCTCACTCCGCACGAGGAGAAAGTCTCTATCGCGAGTCGCGCGCATAGTCCCAAATCCACGCATAAAACGCAAACGCCGCCAGCGCAAGCCTCATCTCCTCATCAGGCTCCCCTGAGTAATAGAGCTGCACGCCCTCCTCATACAGCCACAGCAGCAGCCTCTCCCCGCGCGCGCTCACCATGCTGTAGCGCGAGCCTATGAGCACATGGGCAAACACAAAGCTATCCCCATCGGGCAGCGTCACCTTGCGCCGCGACCACGACTCTCGCTCAATAGAGAGAAATGAGTCACCCAGAGGCATCTTCCACAGTCGCTTGCGCTTGAGCTGTGTCATGAATATCTCCCCCTGAGCGGAAGAGAACAGCGTGAAGGACTCCACCCCATAGTCATGGCTCACACAGGTCGCGAACTCCTCACCCTCGGTGCAAAATCCCATGGGAAAAAATCGCACCATCCCTGGCGTGACCGTCATATGCACCCCCTGATAATGATGCGCATACACACCACTGATGATACACGCAGGCGGCCAGCCCTGCCTCTCGACCAGAGTGCGCATCAGCTCATAGCCCTTGACATAATTGCTGCTCAGTAGCAGCAGACCTACCACCAAGGCCTGCACACAAAAGAGCCAGAAGAGAAGCGGTACGCTCTGGCCTATCGTCGCATAGGCTGGTAAAATCACAAAAGGCACAAGAAAACTCCACCATAGACGCCCCCAATCACGACGACAAGCGAGGACTGACATCCCCCAATAGCAAATACTCAGAGCGCCACACCACCACAGCACGAGAGACCGTGCCTCACCACAGGCGAGGTCGAGCAAAGCCGCCAGCTGAAGCACAGCCAGCAGCAGCAAAATCAGCCATCTGTAAGGTCGCAGCGCAATCATCGTATTAATTGGGGGATAAGATTAGGATCTGGTTCTTCACCCACAGGAGGGGGCGGGGGAGCGAGGGTGGAGATTGATTTGAGCTTCATCGAGATGATAGCTTATCGCGTTCGTCCCCGCGTATTTCCTGTGTCAAGGAGGCAAACGGGGCTCAAGCTTCTCTCTACTCTACCATCTGGCGTGTATACGTCATCAACTATAGGGGATCTTGCAAAATTAGCAGCTTCGGATTTTGCTAGCAGTTTGGATGAGAATTTGTGGCGTTTGGGTGCGCATAGCGAGCTATGTAAGCCCAAAAAGCCGCAAATTCTCGCCAAAATGCTGCAAAAGACGTGCTGTGACGCTCATTTTCGAAATCTGCCATTTCCCAGAACTAATTTTGCAAGGTCCCCTATAGGGGGCTTCTAATTTCTCGCGAGGTAAGATTTTGAGATGATTTTAGAGATGGATTTTTCACGAATTGATGGCTCAGAGTGTCCTCTGAGACGAAAACTCGGGAAAAAACCAGCCTAAAAGCACTCAAAATCTGCCTCGTGAAGTGTTTTTCAAAATTTTCTTATTTAGAATGACGAGAATTTAGAAGCCCCCTATAGTCAACGTAATCATACAAGAGGGCACAGGCGGCATCCTCCCATCTTAGCGAGTCTTGATCTCTATAGGGTAAACTTTTATACTTTCTGCGAGCGCACGATATGCGAGCTCACGAAGAGTAAGCTCGTGGGGGCTTGTCATAGGATCGGGTTGGGATTTAGATTTTACATCTCGGTAGGCGTAGGTGAATATGTTTTTCTTGAAGTTAATCGCCATGACGTTTTTTGGAGTGAAGACAATGTAGGTGTACTTTGTGTTTCCCTTCGGGATGTAGGCGACTTCTGTAAAACGCTGTGTCGCACCAGCAGACAGATCTACTTGCACGATCGTACAGGCACTCTCATTCCACTGACTACCTCTGTATATCTCAGTTTTTTTGCCTTTGGGTGTATATTCTATCTCATTTCGAGAGTCATTACTATTAATTCGATGAAATACCCAGAGATCTTCCTCATAGTTCGCGCCTCCTTTGTCGATGAAGAGACCTTCGCAGCACAGCTCTCGCAGCTGCCTCACTTCACTGATCTTCTCGGGGAGTTGACTCAGGATGCGCTTGAAGCACTCGATGCGCTTGGTCTGGTACTTTTCATTCACTTTTTCGACGTGGGCTTGGGCTTCTTCGTCTAGTGTTCGTAAGAATCGTAAGTACAGCTTCTCCGCGTAGTTGATGAGTAGAATGTCATCCTTGCGGAAGATGAGGTACACGATGCCGCCTCGATCGTCATGGCTTGGGATGGCCTCAATGATTCGGGAGCTGGGATTTTCCTCTCTGAGATCGAGTTCTACGTAGTAGACCGCTTGACTCGCTTCGTCGTAATCTGGGGGTATTCCTGGGTCGGAGTTCTCATGGTACAGGCTGTTGATCGGAGCGCAATAGATGGTAATATTTCCGTTGATGAAAGCGAACTTGTAATAGGCTGGGACTTTTTCGAAAGGGAGTTTTTCGTAAGCACTCGCTGAGCTGTCAGCAGGGGCGCATTCAGCGCAATGAACGCTGAGGATGCCTAGGGCTGGTAAAAGGTATTTTTTCATAATTCTGTGTTTTAGTCGATTGGAGGTAAATTTATCAATGATTTATTATATAAAACTAGTTATACGTAATCAAATCAAAAAACGGTCAAGATAGAAAATAATTCACAGGTTGCACTTTATTTCCCGTTATACATTTCGCAAATCTTAATCCACTTATTACTTTGGCAACAGTTAATGAAGTAAACACGGTCTGCGTACTTTAGGGGGCTTCTATTTTCTCGCGAGGTAAGATTTTGAGATGATTTTCAAGTTGGATTTCTTTCGAATTGATGGCTCAGAGTGACCTCTGAGACGAAAATTCGGGAGAAATCCAGCTGAAAAGCGCTCAAAAGCTGCCTCGTGGCGCGAGTTTCGCGATTTGCTTATTTAGAATGACGAGAATTTAGAAGTCCCCTTTATTACATATAGCCAAAGTAATCATACAAGAGGGCACAGGCGGCATCCTCCCACCTCAGCGAGTCTTGATCTCTATAGGGTAAACGCAATCCATCATACTATCTGCGAGCTCACGAAGAGTAAGCTCGTGGGGGCTTGTCATAGGATCAGGCTGGGATTTAGATTTTACATCTCGGTAGGCGTAGGTGAATATATTCCTCTTGAAGTTGATCGCCATGACGTTTTTGGGAGTGAAGACAATGTAGGTGTACTTTGCGTTTCCCTTCGGGATGTAGTCGACTTCTGTAAAACGCTGTGTCGCACCAGCAGACAGATCTACTTGCACGATCGTACAGGCACTCTCATTCCACTGACTACCTCTGTATATCTCAGTTTTTTTGCCTTTGGGTGTATATTCTATCTCATTTCGAGAGTCATTACTATTAATTCGATGAAATACCCAGAGATCTTCCTCATAGTTCGCGCCTCCTTTGTCGATGAAGAGACCTTCGCAGCACAGCTCTCGCAGCTGCCTCACTTCACTGATCTTCTCGGGGAGTTGACTCAGGATGCGCTTGAAGCACTCGATGCGCTTGGTCTGGTACTTTTCATTCACTTTTTCGACGTGGGCTTGGGCTTCTTCGTCTAGTGTTCGTAAGAATCGTAAGTACAGCTTCTCCGCGTAGTTGATGAGTAGAATGTCATCCTTGCGGAAGATGAGGTACACGATGCCGCCTCGATCGTCATGGCTTGGGATGGCCTCAATGATTCGGGAGCTGGGATTTTCCTCTCTGAGATCGAGTTCTACGTAGTAGACCGCTTGACTCGCTTCGTCGTAATCTGGGGGTATTCCTGGGTCGGAGTTCTCATGGTACAGGCTGTTGATCGGAGCGCAATAGATGGTAATATTTCCGTTGATGAAAGCGAACTTGTAATAGGCTGGGACTTTTTCGAAAGGGAGTTTTTCGTAAGCACTCGCTGAGCTGTCAGCAGGGGCGCATTCAGCGCAATGAACGCTGAGGATGCCTAGGGCTGGTAAAAGGTATTTTTTCATAATTCTGTGTTTTAGTCGATTGGAGGTAAATTTATCAATGATTTATTATATAAAACTAGTTATACGTAATCAAATCAAAAAACGGTCAAGATAGAAAATAATTTACAATCGCTTACCTTCTTGTATCAATCATCCATTGGGGGGCTTTTCCGAGCCGCTGCCTGAGTTGCGCTTCGTAGAGAGATTCTGGATGCATGGGTTGAGCCTGAGTCGGCGCTAGGCACAGCAAGCAGACGCAATCTTCATATAGTGGAGCATCATGGAAGTAATATATCAAGCTCTTCTCTGTCTCAAGGCATCATGACGTAGAGCGCATGCGAAACAGAACATGGAATGCATAATACAGTATTAGCAGTGGTATACCAAGAACCAAAAGAGGTACATAGGAAAGCAAGTCAAACACGGATACATTCATCACTTTTGTAAGACTCAAGAACAGCATGGCGAGAAATACGGCTTCTAGGTATAACAAAATGGGTAGACAGCTCTGAAGAAAGATGATCATTGAGGCGTAGCTGCTATTTTTCTTATCCAAATCCCATTTATTCAAAGCTCTCATGAACAATATGTTCGCTAGTATATAGGCGGCACAGAGCCCAAAAAACACGATCTGATGAGGCTTGATAACAGGAGCTATCCACGGGAGCACAGCGAGAAGGATGGTCATCAGTATCTTTAGAATAATCATACGTGGAGGTGGTATAGGTATTACACTCGGAATCTGCTCGCATTTGGCGCAACAAACACATTCGCTGTTAACATTCATACGACGCATCTATTCTTATACCTGATAGCATCTGCCCTGTCGAGCAAAAACATGCCACCCTTTTACATTGCTCCCAAATGAAAGAAGGCTGGCAACATCTGTTACCAGCCTTCTTTTGTGAGTGGAGGCGAGGGGAGTTGAACCCCTGTCCTGAACACCGTTAACACAAGCGTCTCCATGTTCAGATACAACTTTGCTGCTTCGCCGGTGGTCCGCGTTGTATCGGCCTTGCACCTAGCTAGTACTCTGTGGATGTCATAGACGGCGCGCGTACACCACCGTCTACCTGCCTACTTTTTTTGAGAGCCGCATCCTTAGTAGGCGTCAGGACTTGGCTCCGGTTGCTTAATTAAGCAGCCATTGCGTATTCGTTATTAGAGGAATAGGCAT
>CAYJID010000124.1:0-6434 GCA_964370135.1 uncultured Akkermansia sp.
CGCGAGAACCGCCCAAGAAGTGTCTTGGGCTCTCTTCGTCTCATTTTGGCATGCAAAATGGCTTAAGAATCCATCGACTAGTCGCGGGTGGGTAGTTCTGGCTCTACTACTACAGCTCACGCCCAAACGCCAGCGAGCTGCGCCCGCTCTCCTCCAGCTTCTTCAACCTCTCCTCCGGCAATCGCTCCCGCGCCATGCTGCTATACCCCAGCTTGTCCCTAAAGTACGCCACTGCACTCTGCGATACCGCAAAAAGTACCTCATACCCCAGCTCCCGCGCCTTCTCCTCCACCATCCCACAGAGTGCCATCCCATACCCATGCCCCTCATAGTTGCGCTTGATAAACAAGCATCCCAGCTCCGCCGCCTTGCATTCAGGATAGGGATAGAGCGCCACGCACCCCACGATGGTGTCATCGAGCGTGTAGACGTAGTACGAGTCGATATGATCCAGCACGGTTTCATAGCTGCGGTTGATGAGCTTCGCCCCCGCCATGCTGCGGCTGATCATGGAGAGTAGCTCAGGGATGTCGTCCAGTCGTATAGGCCGTATCTCACGGTACGAGTCCATATGTACCATGGTGCCCACCCCTTCCTCAGAAAAGATTTCATCAAGCAGCACTCCACGATGCCGCCCATCCAGCAGGTGCACACGCGGCACGCCCTGCCGACAGATGCGCGCCGCCTCCAAAAGATCCCCATGATACGTGCAGTCAACAGCCGTATCAACCTCACGCTCCAAGATAGAAAAGATGGGCTTCCCCCCACGCTGCGGCACGCGCCCATCTTGCAAGCAGATGTATTTGCGCGCATTCATCCCCACGCAGAGCTCCCCAATCTCAGCTAAAAAGCGCCCACTCACCCCCGTAGTAATAAGCGCGATTTGCTTGCGTTCAATAATTTCCCGCGTGCGCTGAAGGCAGAGAGAAAAGTCCTCGCAGAGCTGCGGCTCAACGACAGCTGCATGCAGCTCGCATTCCAGTGCTTGGATGGTCAGTTTTTGCCTTGACTCAAAGGAGCCTTCCGCGACGAGGACGAGCCGTACGCCTATCTCGTGCAGGGCGTCGATGTCGAGCAGCGCGTCGACGAGTTCGCGCGCCGAGAGGAGGGCTTCTTCCAGATGGATGACAAAGAGCCGTCCGCGAAAGTAGGGGACGTATTCGAGAACGGAGCGTACGTTGTGCGTGGACATGGATGATATAAGTTCGCTGGCTAGTGTTGCCAAAAAACCGCATGCTGCCCCATGGAGAGCAGCATGCGCTGTGTGTAGATGATGTGTGAGCTCAGAGCTTATCTCAGCTCGTCAAAGGAGGTGACGGCGTCATGCAGGTTGCCCGAGTCCATACCACCGATGGTCATGCCTTCTTCCTCTTCCAAGAATTCATTCTGAGGGATGACATAGACGGGTTCGGGGGCTCCTGCAGGTCGCTTAATCGACACCGTCACTTTTTTTTTTGGCAAGACGAGGGGTTTTTCGCTGAAGTTGGTTTCTTCACCGTCATACCCACCGCTCTTGGCGGCCATGGCTGACTCTGGCCCAAAGTTGTCACGGTGCATGAAGGGTTCTTCTGCTCCCAAGATTTCTTCTTCTTCCTTCTCGCGCTGCTCGCGCAGTGCCTTGAGCAGCGGGCTGTTCTCGCCAAAGAGGGCGGCGAGGTCGAGCGGTCCGCCTGCGAATCCTTCTCCGCCCTCGTCGTTGCTGTCGTCAGACGAGCCCATGCCAAAGGGGAGTGAGGAGAGGAAGTCCTCGAAGGAGCCGAGATGCCCCGTGCTGCTGCGCAGTAGGTTGCTGGCGGCTTCGTGCTCGATGGTCTGGATGAGGGTCTCAAAGATGGTGTAGGCCTCAGCCTTGTACTCGACGAGGGGGTCTTTCTGACCCTGTGCACGGAGGCGTACGCCCTCGCGCAGGGCGTCCATGTCGGTGATGTGCTGCTGCCAGAGCTTGTCGATAGCACCGAGGATGATGTTGCGCTCGTTGGCCTCGACGCGGCTGGCGCGCTCGTCGGCGGTCTTGTGCTCGTAGTTCTTCTTGATCTCTCCGAGGATGTACTCAGCGGCTTCGGTGTCGATGCGGTTGGGTAGGTCGAGGTCCTCTTCCGTCCATGTCATGGGGAAGCTGGTGTTGAGCCAGTGCATGAGGTCTTCACGGCCGGGGATGCCAGCATCAGGAGCGAGGCAGAGCTCGCACTTCGTGCTGACGCAGGATTCTAGCATCTCGTAGAGCAGCTCGCGTGGGTCTTCGCTGAGCAGCGCGTTGTTGCGCATGCCGTAGACGATGGTACGCTGCTGGTTCATGACGTCATCATAGTCGAGGATGTGCTTGCGCCACATGTAGTTGCGCTGCTCGACGCGCTTTTGCGCGCCCTCGATGACTTTGTTCATGAGGCGGTTCTCCACAGCCTCACCTTCGTCCATGCCAAAGCGGTCCATCATGCGGGTCATGCGTTCGCTGCCGCCGAAGTTGCGCATCAGGTCGTCTTCAAAGGAGAGGTAGAACTGAGAAGCACCGGGGTCACCCTGACGGGAGCAGCGACCGCGCAGCTGGCGGTCGATGCGGCGTGACTCATAGCGCTCCGTACCCAGCACGTAGAGACCTCCGAGGTCGGCGACGCCGGCTCCGAGCTTGATGTCAGTACCGCGTCCCGCCATGTTGGTGGAGACGGTGACAGCACCGCGCTGGCCAGCCTTCATGACGATCTCGGCTTCGCGCTCGTGGTTCTTGGCATTGAGCACTTCGTGGACGATGCCGGCGCGCTTGAGCATGCGGGAGAGGGTCTCCGAGGCATCGACGCTGGCGGTACCCACGAGGATGGGCTGTCCGGTGGCGTGGAGCTCCTTGATCTTGGTGATGACGGCGTTGTACTTCTCACGACGGCTCTTGAAGATGAGGTCGTTGCTATCCTTGCGAATGCAGTCGCGATTCGTAGGGATGGGCAGTACGTCGAGCTTGTAGATGTCGTGGAACTCAGCGGCCTCGGTCTCGGCCGTGCCTGTCATGCCCGAGAGGCGCTCGTAGAGACGGAAGTAGTTCTGAATGGTGATGGTGGCGTAGGTCATGTTCTCCGCCTCGATGTCGACGTTCTCCTTGGCTTCAACTGCCTGATGGAGACCATCGCTCCAGCGGCGCCCTGGCATCTCACGTCCTGTGTTCTGGTCGATGATGACGATTTTGCCGTCGCGCACGACGTACTCGACATCCTTCTCATACAGGGTGTAGGCCTTGAGCAGCTGGCTGGTGGTGTGGAGACGCGCACCTGTGCTGTCGAGTCGCTTCACGAGCTCGTCTTTGAGCTCTTCTTTGCGGTACTCGGGGGTATTCTCATCCTCGTCGATGGCGACGAACTCCGTGCCGATGTCGGGCAGGACGAAGGCCTCGGGATTCCCCGGGCTGATGATCTCGCGTCCCTTCTCCATGAGGTCGGCGTTGTGTGTCTTCTCATCAATGTAGAAGAAGAGCTCTTCTTTGAGCTTGTAGAGCTCGAGCTTGCGGGGATCTTGGTGGAGGAAGAGCTCGTACTTCTCCAGCATGCGGCGGTAGGCGGGATCCTGCTGCGAGCGCATGAAGGCGCGGTTGCGAGGCATGCCGAGCTTGACCTTGTAGAGGCAGCGGCCTGCTTCCTCGGGCTTGTTGTCCTTCGCTAGCATCTCGGCGTCAGACATGAGGCTGTTGCAGAGGTCGGTCTGCTGCTTGACCACACTCTCGATGAGGGGCTTGAGCTCGTCGTACTGGTGCTCACGCTCGACGGGAGCGGGACCGGAGATGATGAGGGGTGTACGCGCCTCGTCGATGAGGATGGAGTCGACCTCGTCAATGATGGCGAAGTAGTGTCCGCGCTGCACCTGAGCCGCCTTGGTGGTGGCCATGCCGTTGTCACGCAGGTAGTCGAAGCCGAACTCGGCATTCGTACCATACGTGATGTCGCAGTTGTACTGCTGGCGGCGCTGCTCATTGGGCATCATGCTCTGGATGCAGCCGATGCTCAGGCCGAGGAACTTGAAGAGCGAGCCCATCCACATGGAGTCGCGTCGTGCGAGGTAGTCATTCACCGTGACGACGTGGACGCCGAGGCCGGTCAGGGCATTGAGGTAGACAGGCAGTGTGGCGACGAGCGTCTTGCCCTCACCTGTCGCCATCTCGGCGATGAAGCCGCGGTGCAGGGCGATACCGCCGAGCAGCTGGACGTCAAAGTGGATCATCTCCCATGTCAGCATCGTGCCACAGACATCAATCTCGCTGCGCATCATGAGGCTCGCGGCCTTCTTGACGGCGGCAAAGGCCTCGGGCAGGATGATCTCCAAGTAGGAGGCGCGCATGCGGTTGAAGCGTGGCTCAATGTCGGCAAAGGCGCGCTTGCCCTCCTCGATAGAGTCGAAGGTGGCGTAGATCTTGGGAAGGCTGGGGAAGATGTCGCGCAGGCTCTCAAAGCGTATATTGAGCAGGGCGGCATGCGCCTCGAGCTCCTCGGTAGAGGCGCTTTGCAACTCACCTTTGCTGGGCAGATCAAGCGCGGTAAAGCGGTGAAGATACTGCTGCCATTCGCGGGTCTTGTTGACAAGGAAATCCTGGTCGCAGTTCCCCCATGATTCCTCGGTGGTGAGGATTTTTTTCACAATGGGGCGCAGGCGACGTAGTTCTCGTTGGTTTTTTGAGCCTACGATTTTATTAAGTATCCACTTGATCATAAATTATTTGTGTTTTCAGAAAGCTGTCTACGTAGAAAGGCATCGTGTCTAGTCTCAAACACGATGCGCTTACTATAGCAGATGGAGCGTGCTTTGGCAAGTCTCCTCTGTGAATGGTTTAAGTTTTAATTGATATATTTGTACGTGTAGCTCAGCTCCTGCTTGCCGTGGGCAGGGATGGTCACGGTCCACTTGATCGTGTTGGTGATTTTGTTGTTATAGTTGTTCGTACTCGGACGGCTCGTCGTGCTGCCACCTTGATTGACACTGAGGATTTCTCCTGTGACATGCTGTGTGACATCCATCTCGATGGGCTCGGCGGTCTTGTTTTGCATGCTCAGCGTGACCACGGTTGTATTCGCCTCAAGAGCGCGTGATTTGAAGCCCATGGAGATGCGCTTCGTATCGGTGATCGTTGTCTTCTTCTCCACCTCGACGCCGAGGCCTCGGCTCATCTTGATGGTGCAGACGGACTGCTTGCCTGTGTATTGCAGGGTATTCATACCGGCGAAACGCTGCGAATCCATCACCTCGACAGGGGCGGCTGTGAGGGGCATGTTGAGCGGATTGGTGAAGCGCACGCAGTTCCAGAGATCCTCGGGGACCTTTTTCTCGGTGTTGCGCTCGAACTCGGTAGGCTCGCCTAGCGTCCATGTGTAGATCTTTTTGTAAGAGACGGAGGCGGAGAAGAGCGGCTTGGTGACGACCTCGCCCGCCTTCATACTAAAGTCCGCGACGGGGTAGTAAAAGAGTGCTCCTGTGTCTGTGCCAATTTTGGGCGTGACGGAGACTTCGCCCTGGTCGCCCGTAGTCAATCCTTGCGAGACGGGCCATGAGCCTGTGCCCTGATAATAGTTTGGCAGTATAACATTGCTGTTGACATAGCGACGCTCGTGCATGGGGGTGGTGAGACGATTCTCCGTGATGAGGATACCTTGCTTGCCGTAGAGCGCGACGCGCTTGTCGATGGGGACGAGAGCCATGGGGTCGATGAGCTTCGTATCAATCGGGGCGGGAGTGCCGGAGACGAGCTCGAGCTGCACGCGATCGAGATTCATCACGCTATTGAGGATAGTCGCCTTCGCCTCGAGGTGGGCCTGACCGTCGGGACGCAGCTCAAGGCGGTAGCTGGGAAGCCAGCTGAGCTCCTCGCTGAGGCAGTTGACGTGTATCTTCTTGCCCGCGGCGGGAGCCTTGAGATGGAGAATGACGCCGGGGGCGCTCACCGTCTCGGAGGCGAACTCGAAGGCCTCGTGGAAGAGAATCTCGTCAATGTTGCCAATCGAGATGCTGCGCACGCCCTCGGGGGTCTGGAGGAGGCAGGTGGAGTAGTGTCGGTCTGGGTCGTTTGACCTGACGTTTTGTGGGCTAATGGTGTGGTGGTTCTGCTGCTTGGTGAGCTTGGGCAGGGGAATGATGGTGCCAGTGAGCTCACGCACATCGTCGTCATTGGAGCTGGAGAAGCGCAGCGTGACCTTCTTGCCCGCGTTGGCGGCGAGGAGATTGGCATTGTCGGGGGTGAGGGGCTGCTTGCGCTTGATCATCTTGGAGACAACCTGATTGATATCGACACCGGGCTCGGCACTGATCCAGAAGCCACCTTGGATGGGGATGGGGATGGGGGAAAGCTGGGGGGTGGGGGAATCGTCGAGCGTGCCTTCGAGACTGATGTAGCCGTAGCCTGACTTGAAGAGGGAGAGCTTGGTGGCTTTGAGCTCGACGGCGTGGGCGCAGAGACTGCTGAGACTGAG
>CAYJID010000125.1:0-6424 GCA_964370135.1 uncultured Akkermansia sp.
TAGGAGCTTGCCGCGCTTCGCGCGGGGGTAGACGGGGGCGTCAGTTTGCGGCGCGGATTGCCTTGCTGGGTTTGCCGCGCGGGCGTGTGCTTATTGAGCCCAACTGACGCCCTGCGGAGGCTGCGCCTCCTCGCTGCCGTGGGCGCACACCTGCGGTGCGCCCGAAGGGGCTAGCCCCTTCACCCCACTGGGCTCTGCCCAGACCCGCAAGGGCGCCGCCCTTGACCCGCTGGGGTCTGGCCCCCAGACGGCCACCAAAGGAGTTGAACTCCTCTGGACACCACATGATGTGTCGCTGCCACGTTGCACCCACGCAAAAGGCGGGATTGACCGCTTTCCAGTCAATCCCGCCACAATACTCTAAATCAGGTATGCTTATTTCACCTTGCGCAACGCAGGGATATCAATACGACGCAGTCTATCATTGCTCTCCTCCGCCAGCTTGCGGTCAAGGAAGATATGATACGGCGGCTTGTTCGTCGTGATGCTGATCACCCCATTCGGTGTCGGCTCATCAATCGCCTTCTCCAGCTCCGCCAGATTATGCACTTCCTTCCCGTTCACCTTCTCCACAAAGCAGAAGCCCACGTTGTTATAACCCAGTGTCGCAGGCGTTGGCAGTACCATCGTCAGTCCCACGAGCTCCGTATAACCACGCCCAATCAGCTCCTCACTGCGTTTCTCCAGTTCCAGATATTCCGCAGGCAGTCCCCCACGCATCATGTTACGCACAGAAGACATGTACCCCGCACTCAGCGGTTGGAACAAAAAGCCTCCATGCAGAATATACCTCGGAGCGTCCCCCGCCTGCACGTCACTAAAGAGGTGCTTCGTCAGATAATCACGGTTGAGCTTCATGGTCAGATCCAAAATCTTCCCATCACGCGCGACTTTCATCGCAACCTCATCCCCGACCTGATGCACGCCCTGCGCAAAGGCAAAGGCGTCCAGCGAGCCATACAGAGGATGCTCACTCTGCCCGCGGCTGTCAATCTTCTTCCCATCTATCTCAAGGATCAGATCTCCTACCTGCAGCCCCGATTGCTGAGCCGCTCCACCATGATGTACTTCACTGATGTAGTACCCAGGTGTTTTCTCATCGACTTTCAGGTAACGCAGCAGCACAGGGTCCTTCACAAAGCTACGCGAGACGCCCAGAATAGGCGCACCGAGCTTCTCCTTGTCCTCCTGCTTCAAGAAGGTGTCAATCACCTCCGCATTCACGAGATCCAGCGTTTGCAGCTTGTCATTATAACCGACGCTCAGCGCAACGAGTTTCCCATCCTTGATGACAGGCAGACCCGTGGCTTCACTGCCACTGATGGCTTGACCACTGCTGGCAACGAGGCGAGGCGAGGAGTAGCTCCCCTCCGAGCCGCGCTCGACCTTGATGTCAATTTTCTGCGCTTGGTTACCACGTACGGTCTTCCAAAGCGTGGCTTCACTCCCGAGTCCGAGAGCCTCGCCGAGGCTGAGCGCATGGCGGGTTTCAAAGAATTCCTTCGCCTGATCCTTGTCCTTGAGTTCGATCAAGGTGAGGTTGCGGTCAGGGTCATGCTTGATGATGCTGGCGGTGGCTTTCTGCGAGCTGTTGGGCAGGCTGACTTCGATGTAGGTCGCCGCGCGTCCGATGCTACCGATGGTGAGGATGCGTCCGTCTCCGAGGTAGAGGCCGCGCGCGCTGCTCTGCGATGTGGCTTTCTTCTGCCATGGGCGTACGATGTCGTATTCCTGATGCGTCGCGGTGATGTCCACGAGGCTATCAATGGGGGTCGCGGGCTTCGCCACAGGGGCGACGACGGCGGGCTTGGCAGGGGCAGGCGCAGGGGTAGCGGCTGTATCCGTGGCTGCGGGTGCAGGGGCGGCGGGTGCGCTGGGCTCGTCGGCTTTTTTCTTGCTGATAGCGGTGCGGGGTGTGGGCTCACAGCTGCTGAGGAGGACAGCGGCGGTGAGGCTGGCTGCGAGCAGGGAAAGGGTGGATGATTGCATAGATGATTTCTTCTTTTTTAAAATATAATATCGCGGGCTCGGTACCATTACTTGGGCTGCGCGTCGAGGCGTGCGGGCTGGGCGATGCCGTAGCTAGCCCAGATGCGCTTGTTGGCATCGTTGATGGATTTGCGGTCAAAGACGAGCGGATAGTTGCCTTCTTCCATCTCAATGACGGTGAACTCACCAGCTTTGCTTTCGTCGGCGGGGTAGAGGAGCTCGTAGAGGTGGGCGAGGCCCTTGACCTCGACGCCGTTGACGCTCTTCACGACGCGGTTGCCGTAGCTGCTCAGACGCGAGTTGACTTCATCGGGCAGCACGCGGGTGAGCATGACGAGGTCTTCGCGGGGATTTTCTTTGCTCTTGTAGAGGAAATCGTTGACGGTGGTGATGATGTTGGTCAGCGGGACGCGGTGGGCTTCGATCTCATTGAGCGTGATGGGCTGGAAGATGAAGCCGCCGTAGCTGACGTAGCGGGGCTGTTCGTTGAAGCTAGGTGCGCTGAGCTTTTTGTTGGGCAGGGCGATGAGCTTGGCGGTCTTTTGCATTTTTTCTCCCTTGCGGATGATGTCAAAGGTGATGGAGTCGCCCATGAAGGAGCGCTCGGCGAGCTCTTCGAGGCTGAGGCGCTCGCCTTCGAGTTCGATCATGCCGGAGCTATCGACGGGCTTGCCGTTGATGGCGGTGACGACGTCGCCGAGTTCGAGGACTCCGTCGGTGCTGCCGCCTTGGACGACGCGTCCGACGACGACTCCGAGTCCGTCATCAGCGAGGCCGTAGTGGCGACGCATGCCGGGGTTCTGGGGTTGGAAGAAGTCGGCGCCCAGCGCGACGTATTGGTCGTAGCTGCCGTCTTCGATGTCTTTGAAGAAGCGCTTGATGACGGGGGCGGGGATGATGTAGCCGGTGCTGTTCGCCTGCAGGAGGCCTTGGAAGGCGACGCCGACGACTTTGTCACCGAGGAAGACGGGACCGCCGCTGTTGCCAGGGTTGATGGCGGCGTCGATCTGGACGGCGAGGTGCGCGCTGTTGCGTGCGTGGCTGTAGACGGAGTTCTCGATGCGTGAGACGATGCCGCGGGTGACGGAGAGGCGCGAGCCGCCGATGGGGTAGCCGATGGCGCGGACGGTGTCTTCGAGGCGGGGGAGCTCATCGCTGAACTTGAGCTGCTGGACGTTGCGGAAGTGTTCGCAGTCCTCACCGCTGATTTCGAGCAGGGCGAGGTCGGCGTCGTGGGCGACGTATTTGACCTTGGCTGGGATCTTGCGCGCGTCGGCGTATTGGGAGATGTAGAGGGTCTCGGCGTCAGCGATGACGTGGGCATTGGTCATGAAGAGGCCAGGTCCGACGAGGAAGGCGGTTCCAGTGCCGCCGCCGTAGGTGCCGGTCTGCCATGGGGTGGCGTAGTTGTTGCGCTTTTTGGAGGCTTCGACGCGGACGATGCCTCGGTAGTTCTTGGGCAGGTTGAGGGTGTCTTTGCGTGCAGGGGCGGGTTTCTTGGCCTCGGGCTGGGGTTTGGAGACGCTAGCGGGGACTTGGCCTTGGCGGACGGCGTCGGCGATGGGTTGGGCTTTCTCCGCTACTTGTTGCTCTTGGGGGGTGGGGAGCTGGGGGGGAGCGATGGAGAGTGCGGGCTTGGCGGGGACGTCGGCTTTGACGGGCGCGGGGGCCGGTGGTGCGGGCTTGGTGGGGACGTCGGCTTTGGCAGGCGCGGGGGCTGGTGCTGCGGGCTCAGCGGGGACGTCGGCTTTGGCAGACGTGGGGGCTGGTGCAGTGGGCTCGGCGGGGACGTCGGCTTTGGCAGGCGCGGGGGCTGGTGCAGTGGGCTCGGCGGGGACGTCGGCTTTGACAGGCTCGGGTACTGCTGGTGTAGCAGGCTTTGCTGGTGTCAGCGGGGTGGCAGGGATGACTTTGGCTTCGGCGGGTGCGGTGGGGGTTGCTGGTGCAACAGGCTTCGCGGGAGTCAGCGGGATGATCTCAGCAGACGCGATAATTTTTTCCAGTACGGCAGGGTCAACAGGCTTTGCGGGCGTCAGCGGGGTGAGGGGGATGACCTTGGCCCCGGCAGATGCGGCGGGCTTAGCGGGTGTAGGTGCGGGGGTTACGCTTGTTGCACTGGGTTGTTCTTGTGCAGCCAGTGCAGTTCCTAAAATAAAATACGTTGATAGAATGGTTCGATTCACGTCTACTACTATGAAAAAAATAGTTCGAAAGTCAAGTTAAAAGCATGTGATCGGGGAGATAGGTGTGACTATTTGCTAGAGGGAATGAAATTACAAGAGATATTCACAAGGAAGAGGTGTGACGCATCTGGGATTGTTAAGGAGGCTTCAAAATTCTCGTCATTCTAAATAATCGAATCGGAAAACCTGCGCTACAAGAAAAGAGAAGCTCCCTTAAGCCCTTTTGCGAGAGAGTGAAACGGAACGAAGAGAGTCCAAGATACTTCGTATCCCTTGCATGCGGTCACGGCTTTGCTTCAGAAGAAGTTCTGCATCGTAGCGTATCGCATTGCCCGTGTACTCTTTTTTGCTTGCCTTCTAGCGTGGATAGCGTAGAATAGTCGCATTCATGCGCTCAGAGCGCACCTCTTGTCTCTTATTATGAACATTCTAGAATTCATCAGAAAGAACTCCATCCTCGTGGTCATCGTGATCGCGGGTATTGCATTGGGTCTCATCATGTCGGAATACGGCAACAAGGGCGACCAGCTGGCTGGTGACATGGCCTTCCAAGTCAATGATCGCAGCTACAATGCTCAGGAAGTAGGCGAGCTCTCCAGCTACGCCGAGCGCTACTTTCAAGAGCTCATCTACGCCGCCCCACGCCGCCTGCGCAATCTCCATGATAGCGATGGCGATGGCAAGCTCACCGCCGCTGAGGAAGAGGCCTATACAAAGGCTATGACCGCTGATATCGATGCCCAGACAGCCATGCAGGCTCTCGAGAATGCCTACAAAGCATGGCAGTACGGTTTTGCCAACCAAGCCGCGATCAATATCGCGACGAATCGCGTGATCATCCAAGAAGAGGGCAAGGCTCTCGGTATCCTGCCCTCCAAGGAGCAGGTGGATGCGTATATCCAGAATATGCCCATCTTCAAGCAGCCCGACGGCAGCTTTGACCAGCAGCTCTACCGCCGCCTCGCAGGCTACACGAGCGGTCGCGTGGACAATATTCAAGAGCGCTATTTCCGCCAGTTCATCGCCGATCTCATGGTCTGGCAGGCTCTCCAGCACATCCTCGTCGATGGCATGGAGCTCGACTCGCGCGCCGCTGTTGCCACACTCAACATCAGCCTCCAAGATATCTCGGTAAAGAGCGCATGGCTGCCCAGCTCGGCGGTGCCCGCGATCAAAGATCCTAGCGAAGAAGAGATCAAGGCCTACTGGCAGGTGCACAAGAATCGCTACCTCAGCGACGCCCAGCGCGTCGTGAGCCTCTACACGCTCACACCCGCCGAGGGCATCAGCATCGAGGAGCTCTACGCGACCTCCGAGCAGCTCATGCAGACGATAGCCGAGAGCAATCAGGCTGACATCGACCAGATGCTCGCGACCGCGTCGCAGAATCCCGAGCTCGCTCCCTTCACCTACAAGGCAGCTGACGGCAAGACGCACCAGAGCTTCACCGCCTACACGCAGGCACAGATCCCCGCTGAGCTCTCCATGGAGATCGAGGGCGCACGCGGCAGCTCCACGCTCGGTGGCTTGGCCTTTGAGGTCGAGGCCGCTCCCAGCTTTGAGGATCACAGCAAGAATCAGAAAGAGGGCGTGACTCCACGTACGAACATCAAGCAGCTGCGCGGCTTCTTCCCCACGCCTGAGGGCAAGCTCGTGCTGCTGCGCGTCGACGCCCAGCTCCAGCCTGGTGTGCTCCCCTTTGAATCCGCGAAGGAAATGGCGAAGACCGACCTCATCAAGGAGCTCAAGCTCAAGGCACTCACCGCCACAGCCGAGGAGCTCAACAAGAAGGTAGGCGAGGCTCTCGCCAAGGAAGGCGTCGACAAGGCCTTCGCCCTCGCTACGGCCGCAGGCGCTAGCGTCGAAGATGTCAAGGGCATCAACCCTGAGACGCCCACGGGACTACCCGTCGGGATGGACTCGGCTGATCTGCTCACCGTCGCCTCGGGCCAGCTCGCCCCCCTCCAGATCGTCCCTGAGCAGGGCGCACGCATCACGGCTGTGACAGGACGCGTCTACAGCGACAGCCCCGAGCTGAGCAATATCCGTGACACGATGCTGCTCCCCCAGCTCAACCAAATCTACCGTGACAAGATCATGCTCGACTGGATCCACCAGTCCTACAAGAAGATGAACGTCGGATTTGCCAAAGAATACACAGGGCAGAAGTAAGTCTGCGTTCTCCCTCTTTTCTCAGTAAAGGGGGCTTCTAAATTCTCGTCATTCTAAATAAGAAAATTCAGAAAATCGCT
>CAYJID010000126.1:0-6418 GCA_964370135.1 uncultured Akkermansia sp.
CCATAGCCAGACATGCCGAGTAGGACGAGGAAGTAGGAGACGAGCCAGAAGAAGTTAAACCATTCCATATAGTTTGAGAAATTAAAAAACTTGTATACGTAACATACAAGTTATGTAAAACAGTCAAAACGCAAAAACACCCCCTATCGAATAATTAACTATCCATAACCGGGGCTGCCTTTTTGAGTCTTACCGAGATCTATAACTTGACGCTGGTCCTACTATAGTATATACTGCGTCCTAAGTCAAGTCATAAAAAATCTAATTATACACTCAATTTTCCCATGCGCTCCATCTTATTCTCACTCAGCAAGGCAGGTTTTGTCAGCAGCTTAGCTCTATCTGTCCTCCACGCTCAAGAAGAGACAATTGCAGACATACCCGCTACCGAACTCTCCCATGATGTACCCGAGCTGGGCGGTGCTGCAGCGGCCACAGAGGAGCGCAAGCCGCGCGAGGTGCCTATCATGTTCCGCGACGACGCGTTTCTCGATGACTCGCATGCGAATCAGGAGCTGGGGATCAACATCTACACCGCCCCCTCGATTAGCAAGATCTTTGCCCAGCTCGACGGTCTGCCCACCATCCCTGATGAGTATGTCCTGCGCAAGCGCCCTGAGCATCTGCCCATGGTGGTTGGCAAGCTATCCTTGGAGCTGGGCTTTCTACTCGCCGATGGCTTCATCGCTGTGCGCAGTGGTAGGATGAATGACATCAAGCCCATCGCGCTAGACCTCTCCCGCTATGGCAAAGCACTCGGCGTCGGTGAGCGTATGAACGCCCACACGGCAGGTCTCCTCGAGCAGGCGGAAAAGGGGCTGCTCAAGCAATTCAAAGAAACACTCTCTGCGACTCAGGTCGATGTCAACGAGGAGCTGCGCTCCCTGCGCGACCCCGACCTCTCCAACCTCATCGCGCTGGGTGGCTGGGTGCGCGCGCTGACGGCGTCATGCGCTGCACTCGAAGGCGATTACACGCCAGCGAAAGCGCAGGTGATCTTCTACCCCGATGCTCCTGAGTACTTCGCCGAGACGGTAACAGGGCTCAATCCCCAGACAGCCCTCAGCATCAACAGCCCGCTCATCCTCAAGGAACTCGCTGCGATCCAAAAGCTCATGACACTCTCACCTGAGTCCCCCCAGCCCTCTTTGGAGAAAATCAAGGCGATGCGTGAGGCCGCCGAGCGACTCTCTGAGATGTTCGTCGGCAAGAGTTATAAGTATTAATTCACGCAGCGTTCCCACTCGTCCACCAGACGCACCCAGCCATCATAGGATGAAAGCAACTCTTTTACTTACAAGTCTCCTCCTCTCTCCCCAAGGGGGAGCAACGCCAGAACTCACAGAAGTACAGCCAACAAGCACTGCGACCTCAGCGACCACTGCGACCTCAGCAGCTCCCTCCGAGCGCGTCGTTCCCCAGCACCCCGCCGTGCGACGCCTCGTCCTCGAGCTCATGGCTGAGGGCTACGAAATACGCGCCAAGCTACTTGAGGAAAAAGCCCCTCAGAGCGAGGAGGATTTCCTACGCGTCATGCACGAGTCCTACAAAAGCGTGCAGCGCGAGGGACTCCCCAGCAGCTACATCGCCTACATGGACGAGCTCAGTGCATGGCTAGACAGCGAGCTGCCCAAGATAGAACAGCGTGCCAGCAACTCAGCGAGAAGCAAGATTTTCGATGCCTACAATATCAAACTCCGCGAGCTGGAGCAAAAATACAGGCAGGCGCATGCGACACTGACGAGCAAGAACAACGAGTTCAAGAATCTCCTCGAGGAGGTCGGTATCCTGCGCCGCATGAATCAAGACATGGCGCAGCGCAGGCAGGCCTTCCGCGACACACCGCAGCAGGCACTCAGCGCCCACTTCCGCCTCCTCGCCTCGTGGCTGCGCGACGAGATCGAGAAAGGCAAGTAGCGTCAAAGGGGAGGGAATATACTGTGAATATACAAGCACATTATCCTTGCCCCTCCACGCGTATTTCTGCTAGAATACCGATCTATGAACATGAAAACCCTCTTCCCCTTACTGAGTATCGCTGTGCTTTCTAGCCCAGCCTATGGCAGCGAGCAACGCGCCGATCACGTATGCAAGGAGTATTACACTCTTCTCAATACTATCGCCGACATTTTCGTACAGGCACAGGAAGGCAAAATCACTGCTGACGAGGCAGCAAAGACGAGCACTCCCCTCATCGAGAAGGCAGTTGAGCTGTGTGACCTCATGTGGAAGCTTGCCGAGCCCGACGGTCCTACGTCGCAACGCAAGGATAAGACGCAGTATGACTACTTAATCTCCTACATGAATACAGAAGAAGCACGCGCACAACTATCGGTATTACGAAAGAAAGGAAAAAAAGTACGCCCCTACGCTAAAGCCTGCGAGAACGCCGCTTTTCTGACTGCCTTGCAGAAATTCGCCAAAGCCATTGCGCGTTGATAAAGGTCTCTATTCAGCGAGCTGCTCCCTCACTTGTGCAGCTCGCGATTTTTCCTTGGCGTTCAGCTCCATTGTACCACAGCGTTAGAAGACACGCAGCGGATCCGCCTTGATTCATCACGCGCCCTCTGCTATAGTGGCGGGGCTATGTCTATCCTGCGCACCGATTACCACACCCACACCCCGCTCTGCTGGCATGCCGAGGGCGAGCCCGAAGCCTTTGTCGCGCGAGCCTTGGAGCTCGGACTCAGAGAATACGGCATCGCCGACCACGCCCCCGCTCTGCCCGAGATGGAGCCCTTTGACGAATGGCGCATGGACTACGCCCAGCTAGAAGAATACTGGCAATGGGTCGAGCGCGCCAAGCAGGCCGCACGTGGGACAGACCTCACCATCAGAGTAGGACTCGAATGTGATTGGATCAACGGGAGGGAGGACTGGATCACCCACCTACGCGGGCTCTATGACTGGGACTACCTCATCGGCTCCGTCCACTACCTCACCCACGGCAGCGCGCTTGATGATCCCGCCTTTGCCGACGCCTGCACGACAGGAACACCCGAGTCTGATTGGGAAATCTATTGGAACAACGCGCTCCACATGGTGCAGAGCAATCTCTTTGACATCTACGGGCATCTCGACATCATCAAGATCTGGAAGCGCATCCCCGAGGGGCGCGACCTCCAGCAGGACTACCTCCCCATCCTCGATGCCCTCACAGGACAGGGAGCCGCCGTCGAGCTCAACGCCGCCGGCTGGTACAAACGCTGCGAAGAGCAATACCCCAGCACTGCCCTACTCCAGCAGCTCCTCGAGCGCGGCATCCCTCTGTGCATTAACTCTGATGCCCACATGCCCGAGCAGGTCTCGCGCGACTGGGAGCGCGCGTATCAACTCCTGCGCAGCCTCAGCCCCACCCAAGCCCTCGTGCAGAGCCCCGCGCGCACAGCGCATAACGCACGCTTCCTCGTCTTGACCGCGAACTAACTTCATCACCATGGACCTATTCGCCTATTCCGACAATCAGCAGCTCGAAGAACAACAACAACAGCAACAGCTCGAACAGCAAGCCCAATCCCGCTACCGCGAGCTCGTCACCCTCATCAACGAGCACAACGAGCGCTACTACACCCACGCCGCCCCCAGTATCAGTGACGCCGACTACGACGCACTCTACCGCGAACTAGAGGAACTCGAAGCCGCGCACCCCGACTGGCGCGACGAAAGCTCGCCCACCCAACGCATCCAGAGCGACCACAGTGAGGGCTTCTCCCGCGTACGCCACGCGCAGCGCATGATGAGCATTGACGACATCTTCGAACAAAAAGACGGCGAAGGCGTCAGCGACGTCGAGCTCATCGACTTCTACAGCCGCCTCACACGCCTCGCAGGCAACATAGGTGCGCCCCAGCGCGTCAGCATCGAGCCGAAAATCGACGGCTGCGCCGTCACCCTGCTCTACCGCGACGGACAGCTCGCCTACGCCGCCACACGCGGAGACGGCGAGCAGGGAGATGATATCACGCAGAATGTACTCACCATCGCAAGCGTCCCCCGATCCCTCCCCGACGCAGCCCCCGCCCTGCTGGAAGTACGCGGCGAGATCTTCATCCGCTGGGACGACTTTGAAGCCATGAACGCCCAGCGCGACGCCGCAGGCGAGAGCCCCTTTGCCAACCCGCGCAACGCCGCCGCCGGCAGCCTCAAGCTCCTCGACGCCGCTGAGACCGCCAAGCGTCACCTCAGCTTCCTCGCCCACGGACTCGGCGTCTATGAAGGAGACCCCCTCGCGGACACCGCCGCCTTCCACAGCCTCTTGCAGCGCATGGGCATCCCGCGCAACGAGCCCCTCCTCTACGCCGACACACTCGCCGAGCTCCAGACCGCCGTCGCGCACATCGCGCAACTGCGCCACGACATAGGCTACGGCACAGATGGTGCTGTCATCAAGCTCGACGACTTCACCAGCCGCGACGAGCTCGGAGCCACCGCACGCGCGCCACGCTGGGCCGCCGCCTACAAATTCCTCCCCGAGCAGCGAGAAACCCTCCTTCGCGCCATCACCATCCAAGTCGGCCGCACCGGAGTCCTCACCCCCGTCGCTGAGCTCGAGCCCGTCCTCATCTCAGGCTCCACCGTCTCACGCGCCACCCTGCACAATCAGGATGAGATCACGCGCAAAGACATACGCCTCGGCGACACCGTCCTCATCGAGAAAGCGGGCGAGATCATCCCCTCCGTCGTCAAGGTCAACACCGCCGCGCGCCCTGAGGGAGCACTCCCCTACTCCCTCTACGATGCGCTCAGCGGCGTCTGCCCCAGCTGCCATGCCCCCATCTCGCAGAGCGAGGGACAGGTCGCATGGCGCTGTACAAACCTCACCTGCCCCGCGCAGGCCGTCATGCGCAGCGTCTACTTCTGCCGCCGCGACGCGCTGGACATCGAGAGCATGGCCATCAGTGTCGTCGAGAGCCTCGTCTCCCAAGACCTCATCCACAGCCCGCTGGATCTCTTTGACCTCAAGCTCGAACAACTCGGGCCGCTCAACATCGGCACCGAGGACGAGCCCCGCCGCTGGGGCGAGAAACACGCGCAGAAAGCCATCAATGCCCTCGAAGCCGCCAAGACCCTACCGCTCAGTCGCTGGATCATCGCGCTCGGCATCGACCAAGTCGGCGTCACCACCGCGCGCGAGCTCGCCAGCATGCACGCCGACCTCCACGAGCTCATGCACTCCGCCTATCTGCGCGACTACGCCCAGATCACCGCCCTCGTCGACGCGTACAACAGCCTCCCCACCGCCAGCCGCTACGAGCAAGGCGAGCAACTACGCGAGCAACTCTACGCCCTCGCCGCCCCTTGGCAAGCGCGTGGCTACCTCGACTGCAAACCCATCGGCGTCACCAACAAGAGCAAAATTGGCCTGCGCAACGAGCTCGGCCCCGTCGTCTCACGCCAAGTACTCGCCTACTTCGACTCCGAAGCAGGCGAGCAACTCCGCACACGCCTCGACGAGCTCGGCATCAACCCGCGCTCCGACAACTACATCGCCGACAAGACCGCCCGCGATGACAGCGGTGCGCTCGCGGGACTCAGCTTCGTCATCACGGGCAGCCTCAGCCAGCCGCGCCCCGCCTTTGCCAAGATCATCACCGAGGCAGGCGGCAAAGCCGTCGGCAGCATCACCGCCAAGACCTCCTACCTGCTCGCAGGAGCCGGCGGCGGTAGCAAACGCGCCAAGGCCGAGAAGCTCGGCATCCCCATCATCGACGAAGAAGCCTTCGCAGCACTCCTCAACCAAGCACAAACAGACACATGACCACGCCAGCACACAACAAGAAGCACCTCCTCATCTACGGCACCCTCGCCATCGACACCCTCATCGCCCCCGCGGGCACGGCTGACTCCATCCTCGGAGGCTCGGCTACCTTTGCCGCGCTGGCGGCGCGACTCATCACCGACAAGGCGAAGCTCATCGGTGTAGTCGGCACCGACTTCCCCCCCTCCTACGCCGAGCTGCTTGAGAGCAAAGGTGTCAGCATGGAGCATGTCGACTGCCTCGAAGGCCGCAGCTTTGCGTGGACTGGCCGCTATGAAGACGACATCAACATCCGCGAAACCGTCGAAACCGTCATCGGCGTACAGGAACACTGGCAACTCGAACTCGCAGAGCAACTCAAAGACCCCGCCGTCGCCGTCGTCTGCAACAGCTCGCCGGAGCTCCAGCTGCGCTTCATCGAGCAATGCCGCGACGCGGGCTTCATCATGCTGGATAGTATGAAACTCTGGCTCACCATCAGCCCTGAGCTCGTCGCCGACCTCCTCACACGCGTCGACCTCGCGCTCATGAACGAAGAAGAAGCCGAGTATTTCTCATCCAGCACAGACATCGTGACGGCAGGACGCGCCATCGTGGAAGCGGGACCGCGCTACGCCATCGTCAAGCTGGGCAGCAAGGGTGCGGTCTTCTTCTACCGTG
>CAYJID010000127.1:0-6393 GCA_964370135.1 uncultured Akkermansia sp.
CCCCCCCCCCCCCCCCCCCCCCCCCCCCCCCCCCCCCCCCCCCGCCCCCCGCCGCGGGGATTAGGATGAGGCTAGCTGCTGCTGCCAGTAGGCGATGCGCTGCTGGGTATTGCTCAGAGCTGGTGAGCCTGGGTTGGTACGCAGGTCGAAGGCGCGCTGGAGGCTGAATACCTCGTGGACATCATCGCCGTATTCGCTGGAGATGGCTTGGTACTGCGCGAGGCTGAGCTGGTGGAGAGGTGTCTTGCTCTGCACGGCGAGGGCGACAGCCAGACCGACGAGCTCATGTGCATGGCGGAAGGGGACGCCGCGACGTACGAGGTAGTCGGCGAGGTCTGTGGCGAGTAGGAGCGGATCGGAGACGGCGGCGGCGCAGGCGTCTTCGTTCATCCTCATGGCGGCGATCATCTCGGCGTTCACCCGCAGGGCGAGTGATACGGTCTCAAAGGAGTCAAAGAGGGGTTCTTTGTCTTCTTGGAGGTCGCGGTTGTAGGTGAGGGGGAGCCCCTTCACCGCGACCATGAGGCTGACGAGGTTGCCATAGAGGCGTCCCGACTTGCCGCGTGTGATCTCGCTGACGTCGGGGTTCTTCTTCTGAGGCATGAGGCTCGAGCCTGTGGTGTGTGCGTCCGAGAGCGTGCAGAAGCCGAACTCCGCGCTGCTCCAGATGACGAGGTCTTCGCTGAGGCGTGAGAGGTGGGTGCCGACTGTGGCGAGGCAGAAAAGGGTCTCAAGGATGTAGTCGCGATCCGCGATGGCGTCCATGGAGTTCTGCGTGACTGCGTCGAATCCGAGCTCGGCGGCGATGGCATGGCGGTCGAGATTGATGGTCGAGCCCGCAATGGCTCCCGAGCCCAGCGGGGAGACATTCAGACGCGCGCGGCAGTCGCTGAGGCGCGAGCAGTCGCGGGCGAACATCTCGACGTAGGCGAGGAGGTGGTGGGCGACAGAGACGGGCTGGGCGCGCTGGAGGTGTGTGTAGCCAGGGATGAGCAGTGAGGCGTATTCGTCGGATTTTTGCACTAGCGCGCGCTGGAGCTGCTGGAGCAGCGTGAGGGTCTGGTCGATCTCGGCGCGGCAGTAGAGGCGTGTGTCGGTCGCGACCTGATCGTTGCGCGAGCGCGCGGTGTGCAGCTTTGCCCCAGGGGCACCGATGCGGCGCGTGAGCTCGTGCTCGATGTTCATGTGTACGTCCTCGAGCTCGATGTTCCATTCAAAGTTGCCCGCCTCGATGTCCTTTTTGATATCGAGTAGCCCTGTTTCTATCGCGGTGAACTCTTCTGCGCTGAGCATGCCCGCGTGGAGCTGGGCACGCGCATGGGCGATCGAGCCTGCGATATCATAGGGGTATAGTTTCCAGTCGTATGAGACCGATTCTCCATATTGGAGAACGAGGTCAGCCGTTGCTTGAGAAAATCGTCCTTTCCACATAACGCCGCTAAGACTACACGATTTCGCCGTTTGCTTCAAGTGTGATTATGAAAATGGGGCAATTAGATGCAGGGATTGGGAGGATGGCGGGGATTGAGCTTGATTTGAAATAGTTGTTTCTGTATAATCCGCGCGTTCATGCAAGAAAAAACACCGTTGCCTAATTTTAGAAATCTCAAGCACCGCGATGGCCTCGGAGAGGGAGCCCACCTTTTGCTCATCATTGTCCTATCCATGCTCGTGCTCTTTGGTATTCAATATGCGCGTGATATTGTATTGCCTGTTATTATCGCGAGCTTCTTAGCCATTATCAGCTATTCGATTACGGATTTTCTGCGCCGTTACCTGCGCCTGCCCCATTGGCTGGCAGTGACCTTCACCGTCTTGGTGGACGTGGGGGTGATTTTTGGTATTATTAGTTTGATCAATTTCCTCGCCGCCGATCTCAAAGCGAGTATACAGGGCGAGTTGGCGAACCGTTTTGCAGAGAAATATTCCGAGATCATGCTATGGCTGGACAAGTTCGGACTGGCCGAGCATGCACGCTCCATGGTGAAGTCGCCTCAGGAGATCTTTGACACCCAGCAGATGCTGGAGCTCATCCAGACGCTGACGAGCAAGGTGTTCTCCGTGATGTCTATCACTGCGATTGTGCTCATTCTGATGACCTTCTTCCTAGGAGAAGCACCCCTCTTTAAGCGCAATATGGAGAAGCTCACCAGCTCGGATACGGGCAAGGATCAGGTGCTGCGCGCCCTGCTGGGTATCCAGCGCTACCTCTTTATCAAGACCATCAGCAGTCTTGCCACAGGTGGGCTCGCATGGGGTCTCTGTGCGGCGATCAATGTCCCCTTCGCCTTCCTCTGGGGGGTGCTCGCCTACGTGCTCAACTATGTGCCTACCTTTGGTTCGATCGCCGCAGCTCTCCCTCCCATCCTCCTCGCATGGCTGATGCACAGCTGGGGTGATGGATTCATCGTGATGGCGGGCTATCTGATTATTAATTTCCTGATCGGTAATGGTGTCGAGCCTCTCTTCCTCGGCAAGCAATTCGGCATCGCGACGACTGTCGTCCTGCTCTCCGTCATCCTCTGGGGCTGGGTGCTGGGGCCCATCGGCATGCTGCTGGCGGTCCCCATCACGGTGCTCATCAAGCTCGCCTTTGAGAACTCCAAGGACTTGTCATGGATGGCGACGATGATCTCGGATGACAACGAGGGCAAGCTCTCGCTGAAGCAAATAGATAAGGAATCCTAAATTTTTCCCCATCTTTCCCACTTTTACAATACAATTAACTATGCCTCATTCATTTGAATACATCAATGGATCACTGCAATGTGAACAAGTGGAGCTCAGCTCCATCGCCGAAGCCGTCGGTACTCCCGTCTTCGTCTATAGTAAGAAAACCATCTTGGACGACCTCGCTGAGTTCCAGCGCGCACTAGCTCCTCTGGACAACCTCGTCGCCTACGCGGTCAAGGCATGCTCGAGCAAGGCTATTCTCAATTTGTTCGCCCAGCAGGGGGTAGGATTTGACATCGTGTCGGGAGGCGAGCTCTGGCGTGTCGTCAATGCTGGTGGTGATCCGAAGCTCTGCACCTACGCGGGTGTCGGCAAGACTGAGCCAGAAATCCGCTACGCGATCGAGCAGCAGATCTATTGCTTTAACTGCGAATCCCTCGACGAGCTCCGCGAGATCAACCGCATCGCGGGCGAGATGGGTGTGAAAGCTCCTATCTCTATCCGTGTGAATCCTCACGTCGACGCGCGCACGCACAAGTACATCACCACTGGTACAAAGGAGAGCAAGTTCGGCATCGACATCACGCACATCGAGGAGGCCTACGCCACCGTCGCCCGTGAGATGCCCCACCTCCACATCAAGGGACTCCAGATGCACATCGGCTCCCAGCTCACCGAGATCGCCCCCTTCGTCGAGGCGATTGAGAAGGCAGCTCCCATCGTCACCCAATTCAAAGAAACATACGGCATCGAGTTCTTCTCCATCGGTGGTGGCGTGGGCATCGTCTACAAGGGCTGCCTCGAGTCGGGCAAGCCTGAGTGGTGGGCAGCTAATCCTGACCACATCACCATCCAAGGATACGCGGATGCCATCATCCCGCTGCTCAAGGATCTCGGTCTCAAGATCGTCTTTGAGCCCGGTCGCCGTCTCGTGGGCAATGCCTGCGCCATGCTCACGCGCTGCCTCTATGAGAAGCAGGGGGCACCCCGCTTTGACGAGAAGACGCAGAGCTTCACCCCTGCAAAGCTCTTCAAGATGATCGACGCAGGGATGAACGACATTATACGCCCCGCCCTCTACGAAGGACACCATGAGTTCTGGCCGCTCAAGCAGGACAGCGGTGAGGGTGTCATCGCCGATCTCGTCGGACCTATCTGCGAGTCGGGTGACTTCCAAGCCACGAATCGCCTCGTGGCCGATGTGAAGCCCGGTGAGCTACTCGCCGAGATGAGTGCCGGTGCCTACGGCTTCACCATGTCCTCCACTTACAATTCCCGTCCGCTAGCTGCTGAGGTGCTCGTCGATGGCGACAGCTGGGATATCATCCGCCGCCGCCAGACGCTCGAAGAGATTGTCACGGGTGAAACCCTCCCTGGAGAGGCGTGATACTGCCTGAAGGAGGCGACCGTTCTTCCATGTCACAATAAGCAATGGCGAGAAGGGAGCCCCCGCCCCAGAAATGATAGCCACAAAGAAGCCATCTTCGTCATGAAGATGGCTTCTTTGCTTGAATATATCTATTTTTGCCTTGGAGCTGCGCGCGATCGCACACACGGGAGAGCGGAGAGCTCTCAGGCTCTGGATTCCCTGCCGCGACGCGAGACGATGCGGCTCTTGGGATAGAAGCGCGCGATACGCTGTGTCTCATTCGCATCGAGGTCGAGGTAGGGATAGCTCTGGCGCGGGAGGCGGCTGTTGCACACTGCACCCACATAGAAGATCCTCGGCGCGGGGTGGAGGCCATAGGAGTTCATCTCCAGGAGCTCGGCTAGCAGAGCCTCAAAGCTGGGGTAGTAGCTGAGCTCGTCTGGGTTGAGACGGCGATGCTGATCAATGCGGAAGGGGGCTAGGACGTACTGCACCATCCCATCCTTGATGAGTTTTGTGATATAGTAGCAATTCGCAGACAGAGCGTGATCGGAGCTACTCTTGGGAGAGGCAGCCCTCGCATAGAGAAATACAGACGCGAGGAGGAGCCCCAGCGCGAGAAAAGGTGAAAAGGAAGGTAATCTACGCATTGGCATAATATATCACGCTCAATTTTTACTATCAAGCATATTTTCTGCACTTTCTGGGGAGTCTCATGAGGAAAGGGACTTGCCAGTGACGGAAAAATAAGTATAATCGTGCCACAAACGATCAAGAGGGCGCTTCTAAATTCTCGTCATTCTAAATAAGTGAATCGAGCAACACGTGCCACGAGGCAGCTTTTGAGTGCTTTTCAGCTGGATTTCTCACGAATTTTCGTCTCAGAGGACACTCTGAGACATCAATTCGGGAAAAGTCCAACTCGAAAATCATCTCAAAATCTTGCCTCGCGAGAAAATAGAAGCCCCCAAGAAAACAACTAAGTAATATGCCTGACGCACGCTTTGCCCCTCTGCCTGGATTTCGCGACTTTTCACCGCAAGAGTACGCCTTTCGTAGTTACCTTTTCTCTGTCTGGAGACGCGTCGCGGCGCGCTACAGCTTTAGCGAATGGGAGGCTCCCGTCCTCGAGGCCACGGAGCTTTATCTCAAGAAGTCTGGAGGCGAGCTCTCCAGCCAGCTCTTCCGCTTCACCGATCAGGGCGAGCGCGACGTCACGCTGCGTCCCGAGCTCACGGCATCGCTCGGTCGTATCGCTGCGGGCTACCAGCGCGAGTATAGCAAGCCGCTGAAGTGGTTTGAAATTGGCTCTTGCTTCCGTTATGAAAAGCCTCAGAAGGGGCGTCTGCGTGAGTTCGTCCAATTCAACGCCGACATCCTCGGAGAGAGCAGCGAGGGGGCGGATGCCGAGCTCATCGCGCTCTCCATCGACTGCATGCGCGAGCTAGGCTTTAGCTCTGAGGACTTCATCGTGCGCGTCAGTGATCGTGAGGTATGGATCAACTATGCGAAGAATGCAGGCATCGCCGAGGAGGATATCCCCCAGTTCCTCGCTATTGTAGACAAGCTCGAGCGCGACCGCCCCGAGGAATGCGAGGCAAAGCTCGCGGCATTTGGCCTCAAGCGCGATAGCCTCATCGCCTTCATCGACTCTCCCCCCGCTGACTGCTCGCCACGCTACAGCATCGTGCGCGACGAGCTCGAGGCGCGCGGACTGGCTGACTATGTGAAGCTCGACCTCTCCGTCGTGCGCGGCCTAGCCTACTACACGGGGCTCGTGTTTGAGATCTTTGACCAAGCCCGCAGCCTGCGCGCCATCGCGGGCGGGGGGCGCTATGATAATCTCGTCAAGACACTGTCCAATGACGCCATCGACATGCCCGCGACGGGCTTCGCCATGGGAGATGCTGTGATCGCCCACCTCATCGAGGAGTGCCCCGCCGCGCGCGCCCTGCGTGACGCGGCACTCAAGCCCAATGCCTGCGACGTCTGCCTCATCCAAGCCGCTCCTGAGAAGCGCCGTGAGCTGCTCGCGCTTGCCTCCTCGCTGCGCGACATGGGCGTGCGCGTCGATCTCCCCCTCACAGCCGCACGCTTTAACGCGCAGATCAAGCGCGCGGAGAAGATAGGCGCACGCTACGCGCTCATCATCGGCGATGAGTACCCTGACATGGAGCTCAAGCAGCTGGCCACGCGCAGTAGTGTGAAGCTGAATGTGGAGAATCTACTCGACCACCTCCTCCCCCTCGACGAGGAGGAGCTGGACTCTTGAGTTATTTTCTGAATTTGCTTATTTAGGGGGCTTCTAAATTCTCGTCATTCTAAATAAGCAAATATGCAAAATCGCTTCA
>CAYJID010000128.1:0-6391 GCA_964370135.1 uncultured Akkermansia sp.
GTGATCCCCATCGACTCCATCTTCTCACCCGTCACCCGCGTCAAGTACGACGTGGACAACGCACGTGTCGGTCAGATGACCGAGTTTGACAAGCTCATCCTCGACATCTGGACAGACGGTCGCATCAGCCCCAAGGTGGCGATGCTTCAGGCCGCTAGCATCATGCGCCATCATCTCGACGTCTTCGTCGAGGACGAGAGCCGCAGCATTGCATTCGACAAGGCCTCTGGCTCCGAGCAGGACGCGAACACCGCTCAGCTGCGCAAGCTGCTCAACATGAGCGTCAACGAAATCGAACTCTCCGTCCGTGCGGCGAACTGCCTCAACAACGCGAACATCACCACCGTCGGTCAGCTCGCGATGAAGACAGAAGCCGAGATGCTCAAGTACCGCAACTTCGGCAAGAAGTCGCTCAACGAGATCAAGGACAAGCTCGTCCAGCACGGTCTCTCCCTGGGCATGCAGTTCGACGCGAAGCTCCTCTCCGCACCCCCTGCACCCTCCAAGATGCGCGTCGATAGCGACGAGATCCGCTCCTCCGAGCTCCAGGCCCTCATCTCGCACAACATCGACAGCTTCGACGACGACGACGAATAAAGAGATTCGCACCCACTACATTCAATATTTTCTATCAACCCATATTCCCCATACATTAAAACATCATGAGACACGGAGTCAAAAAGCCCAAGCTGCAGCGTAAAGCCTCTCACCGCAAGGCCCTTCTTGCCAATCAGGCATGCAGCCTCATCCTTCACGGCCGCATCACCACCACCCTTGCCAAGGCAAAGGCACTGCGCCCCTATGTAGAAAAGCTCATCACACTCGGCAAGACTGGCACGCTTCACACCCGTCGTCAGGCACTCGCCACGCTTCCTCAGCCCAAGGCTGTTGAAAAGCTCTTCAGCGTCATCGCCGAAGCAACCAAGGATCGTCAGGGTGGCTACACCCGCATCGTGAAGCTCGGTCAGCGCAAGACCGACGCTGCACCCATGGGTCTCATCGAGATCATCGACCTTCCCCAGCTTCAGGCACCTGTCGCTCCTCAGACCACTGTCGCCTCTGGCAACACCACTCCTGAGAAAGCAGCCGAAGAAGCACCTGCCAAGGACGCAGAATAAAGCTCTAAGCTGATATTTTATTCATAATGAAAACACCGCTGTACGTCTGTGCAGCGGTGTTTTTAGTTGTCCTGCGGGGAGGGGGGCTTTAGGGGACCTTGCAAAATTAGTTTTAGGAAATTGCAGATTTCGAAAATGAGTGCCACAGCACGTCTTTTGCAGCATTTTGGCGATAATTTGCGGCTTTTTGTGCTTACATAGCTCGCTATGCGCACCCAAACGCCGCAAATTCTCATCCAAACTGCCAGCAAAATCCGAAGCTGCTAATTTTGCAAGATCCCCTTTAGCTGGGCTTGGAGGGATTCAATTTAGGGAATTTGATCTTGCTCGCGTCGAATGCCTTGATCGTGCCAGATTCACTCTTGCCCTTCATCTGGCGGCTCGACGTGTGTTTGTCGGCGAGGGGGAAACGCCGCGTCACAGAGAGCCTGTTGTCAGCGGTGATATCCCAGAACGAGATCAGAGCAGCCTCTTCGAGCACCGTGATGTTGTTGGCCATGATGAGGCGATCTGTGATGAGTTCATGGAGCCCATAGAGCTCCATCCAGCCCTCCTTGTTGAGGCGGTAGAAGTAGAACTGGTGCACGACCACCTCAGGACTCTCGCGCAGGCGCATGTAGGCGATGGCGCGAGTGCGCTGTTCATTCCAGAAGGGGGGCTCAAAGGCACGCTTCTTGATCGCATCTTCCCATTGCTGTTGCAGGGGCGTGAGCTCAGTGTCGTAGATGCGGTAGAGAATGCCTGTCATCGTCTTGCCCGAGGCGGGGAGCACTGATTCTGCGGCGTGGCTCACGCCGCCCAGAGAGGCAAACGTGAGAGATAATGTGAGAAGTGATGTTTTTATCATCCCATGATGTTACGTTAACCACGTGTGCATGGTCAAGAAGAAAAGTCAGAAGCGAGTTCTTGTACAGGTCGTATCGTAACATTGTTCTACCCTCCATGAAGAAAAAACTTGACTTTCTCCTCTCTATCAGCGACAATGACCGCGCCTGATCTATCAGGACAGCACAAGGAAAGATGGCTGAGTTGGTCTAAGGCACTCGACTCGAAATCGAGCGTGGTAGTGATATCACCGTGGGTTCGAATCCCACTCTTTCCGTCAAGCAAAAAAACCTCATACTCAATGCAGTGTGAGGTTTTTTGTCTTGCCGCTTCGCAGCCTCGTGCGAATGAGCAATTTTGAACACGATTTCTACTTGCGCCGTGAGCGGGGTGTATGCTAACATGTCATCGTATGAAAAGCAACGCTCTACTTCTCACGGCACTGGTGATGTCGCCCCTGACGGCTCTGGCGCAGGACGCTCAGGTCATTTTTGACGCTCTGCCTAGCCCTGCACGCGAGATGCAGATCGCGTCCGCGCAGGAGATCTATAGCACACGCGCTCCGATCCCAGCGGGGGATTATGAGCTCATCGCCGATGTACGCGAGCTGCCAGCTCTCCTCCAGCTCTTTGCTGCTTCTGGTGCTCCGATAGATCTCGAAGGCGCGACGCTCGTCAGCTCCAAGGGGAATCTCAGCGAGCTCAAGGAATATGCCCCCATCATTGTGCTGCTCCAGCTCATCGAGAAGAAACGAGAACAGATAGAAAAGCAAATCAAATCAGCCGCGCAGCGTCAGAGCAACGATGCGTTGCTCAATGAGCTGAAGCGCGAGGAGGCGTTGCTACTCACCAAGATGGCAATGCAGCTCGTGCACCTGCCCGCATTCTCCGTGAAGCCCGCGTATCTTTCTCTACATTTCACCCAGCCACATGTGGTGGCGGCGATCATGGCAAGCGCGGCATCAGCACCTCCTGCCGCAGCGAAGCCCCTGCGTGTAGGAGAGGCCGTGGGCTATGAGCTCGGGTCATCTGATCTCCCCGATGTCTTGCAGCAGAAGCTCCGAGGAACGCCTACCCTGTTCTTCTACCCTGTCGATGCGCATCGGATGGTCATCGCGCTAGGGACAGGCACGGAGGCGCTGGACAAGCTCGCGGGCGGCGGGGCAAGGATGTCGGACTCCAGCGTCACCGTACCGCGTACGCTGAAGGCGCAGCTCTGGGTGGATGCGAGTGTCACGCAGCCATTCTCGACGCAGACCGCGCAGAATCTCAAGAAGACCGTCGAGTGCTTTGACTCAGAAAGAGATGGAGTCGGGAAGTTGATGGTGCAGAGAAATATTTCTTCAGGGTCGACCATGATGCCTCAGTTCTCAGAGGGGATAGAGATGCAGGTCTGGATGCAGGATGGTGATCTCGTGGGCAGTTTGAGTACAGCGACTCGTAATTACCAGCTCGGGAGCGCGCCTCCTCTCGCAGTGCATCTCGCCGCACAGCCAGAAATAGATTTTTATGGTGAAGTATCCCCCCTCCCTCAGAGCAAGCTGGCAGCACTCACCGAGCTCCATCTCAATAGGGATATACAGCTGGTATGGCTGCTGAACTCCATGGCGATGCGATATGTATCAGCCAAGAGCGATGCTTCTCACATCGAGGCTGAGTTCCTTGCGGGCTATGAGAAGGTCATGTCGACGGTGCTCCCTCTTCTCCCCTCAATGACGGGTAATATAGGGATAGCCGAGAGGGAGAGCCGCTTTGGTAAGAAACATCCACAGTATGAGCGTCCACATAGGATACTGTTTGCAGGCGTGAAGGACAAGGTGAAGCTCGCGGCGGACTTTGGAGCAGCACTGGAGGCTCTGAGCGGGCTTGGTTCCCATGAAGAACCATTGAGAAAGAATATTCAAGACGATATATTAAAGCTGAGTACGAAGGAAGGTGCGAGCGGTAGCTATTTTCGCGCAGGCAGCAAGCTCATCGCATTTGGCAATGATGTTGAGAACGCCGAGGCGCTTGTCGCGCATGAGCATGTTTTTGCTCCTCCCGCGATGAGCGGAGCACGCCTCATGTGGCGCGGCGCGCTGCTACAAAAGAAGCTACCACCTAGCCTGCGTGAGAAAATAGAGGGTTTTTACTTGCGCCTCGACTCAGCGGGTGAGAAGAAGGATATCTACTTCAAATTGGATATGAAATAAGACACACCTCATCACGCGCTCGCCTAGCAGTATCCGCTGCGATGCGCAGGCGAGCGCATGACAGGCTAGAGCCACCCTGATCTTTCTGTACTGCTATGGAGACGCGGTCTTCGAAAGTGTGATCAGAGTGGCTCTTTTTCACCCCAACGATACTTGGGTAATCAATAGGAAAGGTGTTAGGATGTATAGCATTTTGTTAGGTTATGTATTACGATTTTGACACAATTTATACTTGCATCAGCAGTGAGATCAATGCTAGTGTGTCATCTTATGAAAAGCAACGCACTACTACTCTCCGCGCTGATGATGTCGCCGCTGGCGGCTCAGACGCAGGATGCACCATCCATTTTTGCCGCTCTCCCCACACCTGCACGCGAGATGCAGACCGCGCCTGCGCAGGAGATCTATAGCACACGCGCCCAGATCCCAGCGGGTGATTATGAGCTCATCGCCGATGTACGCGAGCTGCCCGCCCTCGCCCAGCTTCTTGCCGCCCCTGGTGGAGCTATTCCTCTCAAGGCTGCGACCCTCGTCAGCTCCAAGGGGAATCTCAGTCAGCTCATCGACTATATTCCACTCCTTCGCCTGAATTCACTTATCAATAGAGAGCAAGAGACTATTCAATGGCATGAAAATGCCCTCAAACGCGAAAGAGAGCTTTATGATGCTCGGAGCGAAAAAGCGAAACAAGAGGATGAGAACACGAAGAGACGGATCAAGCACTATGAGGAAGCAGTCGAGAACGACAAGCAGCAGCTAGTGCCAATCCTCGCAGAGTGGGCAAAGCAGCTGAAAGCTGCGCCCGCTTTCTCCGTGAAGCCTGCCTACCTCTCCCTCCAGTTCACCCAACCGCTAGGTGAGCAGATGACGGATTTTCTGAATGCCACGCCACCTCCCTTTCTGAAGAGCATCGTTGTGAATGGGACACCGGGCTATGAGCTTGATGTATCGGCTCTCCCCGCTTCCTACAAGAATCTCTTTCAGGAGAAGCTCCAAGGCACACCTACTCTGTTCTTCCACCTGGTCGATGCGGACAAGCTCGTCGTGGTGCTGGGGACAGGGACTGAGGCTCTGGATGCGCTCAAGAGCGGAGGCGCGAAGATGGCAGCAGACGCCATCACGGTGCCACGCGCGGTGAAGGCGCATCTCTGGCTGGATGCGAGTGTGACGCAGACCGTCTCCTCTCTGAACTTCCAAGCGTTGATGGAGGCGCAGCTATTCTGGCAGGGAGACGATAAGCTTGTAGGCAGTTATTGTCTCGAGAGGCTCATTGACTCTCTACAGCGTCTGCTGCCGCAGTTCACAGAGGGCATCGGCATGCAGCTCTGGACGCAGGATGGCGATATCTATGGGAAGCTCCACACAGCCATGAGCAATTACCAGCTAGCGAGCGCGCCCCCCCTCGGAGCTCAGCTAGCCTCGCGTCCCGACATCGCGGTGTATGGCGAGCTATCCCCTCTCCCTGAGGAGCAGAGCGCGGCTCTCGCCGAAATCCCGCTCGCGATCATGATCGTGTTTCTGGATGCTATGGATGATTTCCAAGCGGAATTCTACGCTTCAGATACCCCAGTTCCCTCTCAGGCAGAGAAGCTCGTGAAGTATAAGAATGCCACCCAGAGCGTGCTCAAGCTTCTCCCCTCCATGGCGGGTAATGTGGGTCTGTTTGCGAAAGCGCAGACTCCCCAAGAAGGCAAGGACGCTCAATCCGCGAGAGCCTTGGTAGGCGCCTTTGCAGGCATCAAGGATAAGGCACAACTCACGAGCGACTTTCACGTAGCTGTAGATACGGTGACTCGGGCTTTCAACTGCAGCGAAAAAGAGAGAAAAGAAGTCGTAGAGGGCCTATCACAATATGCTAGCAATACAGCAGAGGAAGGGATTTATTTCCGTGCAGGCAACAAGCTGCTAGCCTTTGGTGAGGATAGAGAGGTGCTGGAGGGACTCGTGGCTGCCGCGAATGCTCCTGCGGCTCCTGCCATGAGTGGCGCGCGCTTTATGTGGCGCGGCAAGCTCCTGCAAGACGAACTCTCGCCGCCTCTCCGTGAGAAGATCGAGGGATTCTACCTGCGCCTCGACTCGGCGGGCGAGAATAAAGATGTCTACTTCAAGCTCGATATGAAATAAGCACACCTCAGCTCATCACGCGCTCGCCTAGCAGCATCACTCTTGATGCGCAGGGGATCGCCTGACAGATTTGAGGGAGCTTCTAAATTCTCGTCATTCTAAATAAGAAAATTCAGAAAATCGCTTCACGAGG
>CAYJID010000129.1:0-6372 GCA_964370135.1 uncultured Akkermansia sp.
GACGGAGCCACGGCCGCTGCAGACGAGGGTGAGCAGGGGGATCTGCTCGGAGTAGAGGCGTGTGTTGGGATCGTAGCCGAGCTCGATGAGCTTCTCCATGAGGTGGGGATAGCTGAAGAGGGCGGCGATGTGGAGCAGCAGCCCCTTGTTCTCCCCCTCTATGGGAGGGGCGATGGCTTGCCTAGGCGTGAGCTTGAGCAGCTCTAGCACGAGCTGCTCACGGCCGCTGGTGAGGCCCGCGATCTCGATGGGGAGCGCATTTAGGACGCCGCGCTTGCCCATGTCGCCCCCCTTGTCGATGAGCATCTTGACGATGCGGAGGATACGCTGCTGGTCCTCATCCTGCTGCCCATCGGCTGACATGTCAGAGGCGACGGCGTAGGTGAGGGGGGTGTCTCCTGGGACGAGCTCGCCTTCGTTGTTGCGGTAGAGGCGCTGGGCGTTGGGATCGGCTCCATCGAGCAGCAGGCAGCGTACGAGCTCTTCTTTCTTGTAGCCTGCGGCGAGGTGGAGGAGTGTGATTTTGGTCTTGGGCGCGGACGCATTGACATTATGCGTCTCGTGGAAGGATTTGACTAGAGATTGGACTTGCTGGAGATCTTCTCGTTCCTCCTCGCTGAGGTCATTGGGATCGAGTGTGGTGAGCTCGTGGTTGATGATTTCATTGAGCTCATCTGAGGCCTGCGGGGTCGCCGATCCCGTGCTCTCCGGATCACAGCTAGGGAGAGCCACAAGGAGGCTGGAGACTAGTAGTAAGGGCGCGAGGTGTTTTCTCATAAGACCAAGATAGCATAAATGCTGTGTCATTCCAACTGAAAAGTATGACGCGCTCCCTTCTGCGGTGAAGAGAGCGCGTCAGCAGGATGGTGTGGGGGATTGTTTTACATGCTCAGCGCAAAGCTCTGCTTGGCCTCGATGGCGGCGGCGATCGCCTCGCAGAGCTCGGGCGTGACTGGCAGGCTGGTCTTGAGCACCGCGAGTGACTCACCCGTGACGGGGTTGAGCGGGGCGACGATGTTCTCGATGTTGATGCCTGCTTCAGCCAGTCGCTGGGCGATGGTGGCGATGACACCGGGGCGGTCGGTGTAGCGCATGATGAGCGTGTTGCCCGTCAGTGAGGCGTAGAGGTTGGAGAACTTGCCGATGCGTGAGACGACGGGCTGTCCGTCGACGAGCATGCCACGCACGCTGGTCTTGTACTGCTCGTTGTTCTCCTCCATGAAGATGTCGAGTGTGAGCGCGTCGTCGTAGTGCTTGTCATCCATGGGCTCGCGCGCCTTGAAGACGATGCCGTGCTCGCGGAAGGAGGCGTCGGCGGCGGCGGGCATGAGTCCATGCTCGGCTCCGGGTACGCAGCCCTCGAGGATCCATGGGGTGAACCACTTGCGGCAGGCGCGGAGGTTGTTGTAGAAGGTGCACTCGATCTTGCGGATGGGCTTGCGTCCGCCAGCCATGTAGCAGAGCTTGCCGAGCATGGCGGCGAGCTGGAGGTTGGCGGGGTTGAGGTCTTGAGGCTTCTCGCTGTTGACGACGCATTCGGTGTCGTTGTGGGCGATGTAGTTGTTCATCTGCTTGGCGGCGCGCATGGCGGCGAGCTTGTTGGCCTCCTTCGTATTGGCTCCGAGGTGGGGCAGTAGGATGTCGGCGATGTCGGCGCTGGGCTGCATGGCGGCGGTGTCCTTGGGGTGGACGTCGGTGCAGTAGGTGAACTTCTTGCCCGCGGCGCGTGCGGCGCGCAGCGCATCCTCATCGACGACGCCGTAGCGCGCGCAGTTGATGATCATGGCGCCGTCCTTCATCTTTGCGATGAGCTCGGGGCCTATCATGCCCTTGGTCGAGGGACCTCCAGGGACGTGGATGGAGATGATGTCGGAGTTGGTAAAGATGTAGTCGAGCTCGGCGGGGGTCGCGCCGATGTTGAGCGCGCGCTGCTTGGAGAGGAAGTGGTCGTAGCCGAGTACGGTGCATTCGAAGCCCTCGAGGCGCTTGACGAGGAGGCGTCCGATGTTGCCCAGTCCGAGGATGCCCACGGTCTTGTGCGTGAGCTCGAGGCCGAGGTAGTGCTTCTTGTTCCACTCGCCGGCGCGTGTCGTCGTGTCGGCGGGGACGATGTAGCGGTAGGCGGAGAGGATCATGGCGATGACTTCTTCGGCGACGGCGTTGGAGTTCGCACCAGGGGTGTTCATCACGTCGATGCCCTTGGTACGCGCGTAGATGTAGTCGATGTTGTCATAGCCGGCACCTGCACGGATGACACACTTGAGACCTGGCAGCATGTCCATGATGGCAGGCGTGACCTTCTCGGAGCGCACGACGATGCCAAAGGCATCGGGGTGGGCGGCGGCAAGGGCGTCAAGGGGGGTGTCGGGGTCTTGGATGACCTCGTGACCGGCGGCGGTCAAGGACGCGCTAGCGGCTTGATCGAGCTTCGTTGGGATCAGAATTTTCATGATTCTTGTGGGGAAGAGGGGAAGGGGGAGGGAAGAAAATCAGGCTTCGATCTCGTGGACGAAGAGTCCCGAGCGTAGCTTGGGCTCGAACCACGTGGACTTTGGCGGCATGATCTCGCCATGGTCGGCGACGGAGAAGAGGTCCTCCATGCTCACGGGGTAGAGGGAGAAGGCGAGGGTCATTTCCCCGCTATCGACTCGGCTCTCCAGTCCTTCCAGCCCGCGTATGCCACCGACGAAGTCGATGCGATCGCTGCTGCGTGGATCCTCAATGCCGAGGATGGGGGCGAGGAGATTCGCCTGCAGGATGGCGCAGTCGAGGCTTTCAATAGGGTGGCTGGCGTCAAAGCTGCCTTCCTTGGCCGTTAGCGCGTACCATTGGCCACTGAGGTAGAGGCCGAAGTGGTGCTTGCCCTGTGGGGCTCCCGTGGAGGCGGGGGCGATGGTGAATGTTTTTTCTACTGCGGCAAAGAATTCCTCGACGCTCAGGCCGTTGAGGTCGCGTACGACGCGGTTGTAGTCCATGATGAAGAGGTCCTCGTCGCAGAAGGAGACGGCCATGAGGTAGTTGTACTCCTCATCCCCCGTGTAGTCGGGGTGCGCGGCGCGACGCTTCGCCGAGACGGCGGCACTCGATGCGGTGCGGTGATGGCCATCGGCGATGTAGAGCGCGTCGGTCTCCTCAAAGCCGAGGCGGATGTCCTCGATGACGGCATCATCGTTGACAGGCCAGAGGAGGTGGACGACGCCGTCGTCGCTGGTGAAGTCGTACTCGGGCTTGTGGAACTTGATCCACTCATTGATGGCGCGTGAGATGCGCTCGCTCTTGCGGTAGGCGAGGAAGACGGGCTCGGTCTGCGCGGAGCAGGTGTCAAAGTGCATGATGCGGTCGAGCTCCTTTTCATGGCGGGTGAGCTCGTGCTTCTTGATCGTGCCATTGAGGTACTCATCGACGCTGGCGCAGCCGACGATGCCTGTCTGCACGCGTCCCCACATCATCTGGCGGTAGATGTAGTAGCAGGGTTTTTCCTCACGGACGAGAAAGCCCTTTTCGAGGAACTCGGCGAGGTTCTGCGCGCTTTTCTGGTAGCAGACCTCATCATGGATGAGCTCGGCTCCCGTGTCGATGTCGGCGCGGCAGATGTGGAGGAAGGAGGAGGGGTTGCCCGCAGCCATGGCGGTGGCCTCTTGATTGTTCATCACATCGTAAGGGAGGCTCGAAACCTGCTCGACGCATGATTTCGGCGGACGGAGGGCGGCAAAGGGACGTATCGTGGCCATGGGGGTAAAAAAGTGGTAAAAGAGTGGGGGATTCTGAGAGAAACATACCCTTGATAACCCTGCTTTGTCAAGCCTTAATTCTGAATATTTACTAAGGCTTTTGCTTCCTGTTGATACGATAGACAGGATGATACATTGTGTCTTCAAATAGGAATGCTCAGAGTCTTACAGCATGTGATGACGAGCTCCAGCTGCTCCTCGGAGAGCTGGGAGAGCAGTGTATCTGCCTCGTATTCGAATAGATATTCAAGTGTCACCTCCATCACATGCACTCTCCCCGTGGCGTCGTACTGCTCCAGCATGTGGAGTAGCGCTCCTGCTAGGTAGTAGAACTGCCCTCGCGGCGTGAGCCAATGCAGAAAGCCCCAGTGCGTGTCATAGTACGCGGCATCAACCGCATCCCAAGCCTTGCCTCGCAAGCCCTCATAGATTTCGTGCGTTTCTTGATCTTGCGAATCAGGACAGAGCGCTATTTCAGAAAAATCAGGGATGGGCGCGCGAGGGAATAGTGCGTGGAGGCGCTCACAGAGGAGGAGTGGGGGAGTCATGAGTGTCTGTAATATGAAGGATGGTGCAAGGTGTGTCAAGCTCCAAAGGAATCAAGAGGCGCGATATTTTGCTTGATTTTTTGGAACAAAAGGCGCATGCTTGTCACGAAGACTCTTGCTAAGGGGCAGGATGTTCTTGTTTCTTTCGAGGCGTGCGCCGAAAATTTTTCTATTTTATCCCCCGTACAGAGCGATGATACGTATATATTCTCAGACAGATCAGGGTATCCGTCGTACGGAGGGTATTGATCAGGAGGACATCGTGCGCGATCGTATCCTATGGCTCGATATGCTCACGCCTCAGGCGGAGGATATCGCCTATGTGGAGAATCTCTGCGGCATCGAGCTGCCGACGAAGGATGAGATGCGCGAGATTGAGTCCACGTCGCGTCTCTACTGCGAGGATGGCGCGCGCTTTATGACCACGACGGTGCTGCTGCGCGTGGAGACGGAGAAGCCCATGGTGGCGGAGCTGAGTTTTATTTTGTTTAAAAATATGCTCATCACGATACGTCACACGGATTCCTACTCCTTCCGCGTCTTTTCCCATCAGCTGCTGCGTATGCAGCAGACGAATCGCGATGTGGTCTTTATCGGATTGCTGGAGACACTCGTGGATAGACAGGCGGACGTGCTGGAGCGATTCGGCGCGGATATTGATGTGCTCTTCAAGCGTGTCTTTGGCTCGCATGCGCGACGCGGGAAGGCGGCAAAGCCCCGCGACGATGATCCCGATACGGAGGATCTGCGACTCATCTTGGAAGAGCTGGGACGCGTCGGCGACCTCATCGCGCGTCAGCGTGATTCGCTCGTGAACTTCCTACGCCTCGTCACCTTTGCGGGCAATGAAGACTCCGTGCTCAGCTCGCAAGACAGCCTCTATCTCCAGCTGCGCCCCGTCTCGCGTGACGTCAACTCGCTGTCGGAGTACGCCTCCTTTCTCTCCAATCAGATCAACTTCATGCTCGATGCCGTGCTGGGCTTCATCAACATCGAGCAGAATGAGATTGTGAAGGTCTTCACCATCATGTCGCTCGTCTTCCTGCCTCCGACGCTGATCGCCAGCGTGTTTGGGATGAACTTTGCCCACATGCCCTTTTTGCAATCTGCCGCTGGCTTCTGGATTGCCGGTATCCTCATGGTACTCGCCGCTATTTTACCTCTCGTTATATTTAAAATAATGCGTTATATATGAATAATATACCTATTCGCCAAGTCCCTCAGCCTGAGGAAGAAATCCGCCTTGCCAACGTCCTCGTCGACGCTCTCCCCTACATCCAATCCTACCGTGACAAGACCGTGCTCATCAAGTTCGGCGGCTCTGCCATGGACAATCCCGAGCTGGTGAAATCCCTCATGAAGGACATCGTCCTCATGGAGGCACTCGGACTCAACCCCGTCGTCGTCCACGGTGGCGGTAAGGCCATCTCCAAGGCCATGCGTGAGCTGGGTGAGGAAGCCCGCTTCGTCAACGGCCTGCGCGTCACCTCGCCCGAGATGATTGCGGTGGTCGAGCAGACCCTCTCCAATGAGATCAACCCCGAGCTCGTGCAGCTCATGCGCGATGCAGGCGGGAAAGCCGTCGGTATCCCTGGGACGAATGTCTTCGTCGGTGAGCGTATTTTTGAAGTGGATGAAGACGGCTCGCGCATTGACCTCGGTATGGTCGGGCAGGTCATCGGTAGCCTTCTCTCACGTGTGAATGAGGCACTCTCTCTGCAGATCACGCCTGTCATCTCTCCGCTCGCTCGCGAGCTGGGCACGAGCCATCAGAGTCTCAATGTGAATGCCGACCTCGCCGCCGCGGCTCTCGCACGCGAGCTGCGTCCGGTGAAGCTCATCTACATCTCCGACGTGCCGGGCCTCATGCATGATCCGTCCGACCCTACGACCATCATCAAGAGCATCAACCGCAAGGAAGCCTTCGAACTCATCGAGCAGGGCGTCATCTCAGGCGGCATGATCCCCAAGGTACGCAGCGCTATCGACGCGCTCAATGCGGGGGTGCGCAAGGTACACTTCGTCGACGGGCGTCTGCCTCACTCGCTGCTGCTTGAGATCTTTACCGTGCAGGGCATCGGTACAGAAATCGT
>CAYJID010000130.1:0-6332 GCA_964370135.1 uncultured Akkermansia sp.
GAGGACGGAAGCCACCGCGGTCCTCGCGGTCACGGAAGCCGCCCCTATCTTCACGGGGACGGAAGCCACCGCGATCCTCGCGAGGGCGAAAGCCACTCTGCTCATCGCGGTCGCGACGCTGAGGGCGAGAATGATCAGAAGAATAGTCGGAGGAAGAATCAGAAAAAGAACTCATGTGCAGCCCGCACTATAGGACCTCTGGGGACAAATGTCAAGCTTCTCTCAACTCCATTTCACAGAAGAAATCGCAGCACATCACACCAGCGCATACAAGCGTGTGGCAATATCGACAAAGAGCCTGATCACCTCCACAATATGCCCATAAAAACCCGCCCACGAAATCACCTCGAACACAGCGAGAATGATGACTAGCATGATGAGATTCATCAGGCCGATAAAGAGCGTGGAAAAGTAGAGCCCATTCTCCAGCAAGTCAGGCTGCTCACGCGGGATGACCCATATCGTCCAGTAAATATGGAAGGTCAACCAGAAGCCAAAGCCCCCATAGAGCACATACTCATCATAATGAAAAGGGAAAAACTTCTGCAAAGCCCACACACAGCCCATCCAGACAATCAGCCAAAGAGGGACAAAGTAGGGCGATAGCGCCACCAGGGGGTTATCCGCCTCCGTATCCACATAGCCCCCATCAAGCGACACCTTGAATCCCGCAACCCCGCGAAAGCACAGGATAGACGTCAATGCATGTGTCAACTCATGGCCTAATATATAAACATAGAGCAAGGCGCGCCCAAAGACACGCATGAGAAACAAGATGAAAAAAACGATCATCCCGATGATGGTCGACCACACCGACGTACTCGTGAGCAAGGAGCTGACATCCACCTTCGGCATGGCCTCTAGCAGCGAGCGCAGCAGCGCAAACGAGAGCACAAGACTCAGGGGGAGGAAGAGCACCGTCGCCCAGAAAATACGCCCCACGCGCCTGAGCCCCGAGATAGGAGCCCCCCCCCCCTCATCATAGTCGTGCAGCATCGCCTCCTCCTCGTCAAAGGGGAGCAAGAGCTGCTGCTGCTTCTGCGGCGGTGCTTGCAGCGGCGACTTGGGTGCAGGCTTCTTTGCAGGAGGTGGCGCATCTGGTGTATAGCTCAGATGCTCCGTGATGCGGCGCTTCTCGACCTTCGCTGGCACAGGCGGATAGACACGCCAGTCGCCGTGTACAGGCAGGGGCGTAGGCTCTTGTCGCTGGACAGGCTCTGCGGCTGGCTTCACGCGAGCGGCGCGCTCAGGCTTGGGGGGGCGAGGCGTAGTGCGCTTGGTGCGAGTTTGTTTTGCTGGTGACTTGGGTGGGATTTGCTTCATTCTGCCGGACGAATATCTTGAATAGAAAGAGAGACAGAAGTACGACCGCGCCACGTGTTGCGATCAATCGTAAAGGCAACATCCCAAGGAGGATCAGGCAGATCCAGCTGCGCGCCATTAAAATACATCGCCTCACACTCCACCTCATACTGACGCAGACTCAGACGCATATGCCCGCCCTGCAAGCGACGCGGCGCCTGATTGAGCATCACATGACGCGTCATGAACACTGGCTGCGGATTCGCATTGCCAAAGGGCTCAAGCAGCTCATAGCTATCGAGCAAATCGAGGCTCAGCTCGCTGAACTGCACCTCGCTATCAATATGCAACACAGGCTTGCGCTGCTCCTTGCTCGTATTCTCCTTCACATAGGTATTAAAATCTCGTCGGAAATCATCCATCTGCTCCTCACGGATCAGCAGCCCCGCCGCCATCTCATGCCCCCCGCCTGACACCAGCGAACTGTGACAGGCATGAATAGCCTGCACGAGCGAGACACCGGGAATAGAACGACCAGATCCCTTGCCTAGCCCCTCCTCGTCAAAGGAAATCACAAAGCTCGGCTTGTGATAGCGACGCATCAGCAGAGATGCCACGATGCCCACCACACCGGGGTGCCAACATCGTGAGCCTAGCACAATCACATGCTCCCCGCTGAGGTCGGGGCGCGACTCTATCATCTGAATCGCCGCATCGCGTATCTTTACCTCCTCCTGCTGACGCTTCTGATTGAGCCTATCGAGACCGCGAGCGAGATGCTCCGCTTGGTAAGGGTCTTGGCATAGCAGCAGCTCGAGCGCATCCATCGGTCTATCCATGCGGCCCGCGGCGTTGATACGAGGACCGAGGCGAAAGGAAACATGACTCGCCGTCAGGGGAGAGCGCTGTCCGACTAGCTTATTGAGCGCACTGAGCCCGAGGTGCTTTGATCGCTCCATGAGACGTAGACCGTGCCGCGTCAGCAGGCGGTTTTCCTCCACCAGCGGCACAATGTCCGCCACCGTCGCCACCGCCACAATATCGAGATAATCGCGCAGATCCACATCGGGCAAGCGACGACGCTTCTGCAGCGCATGGCAGAGCTTGAACACCACCCCTGCACTGCAGAGATAGGTCTTGTCACTATGCTCCTCGAGCTTCGCATTCACAATGGCGCAGGCATCGGGGCGTCCGCGTGGACTCGCCTCGTGGTGGTCGACAATGATCACATCCACGCCACGCTCACGCAGCCACGCCACCTCATCAATAGACGACGTACCGCAGTCCACACTAATCAGCAAATCCGGCATCTGACCACAGGTCTCGATCGCTCGCGCAATCCCATCCACACTCAGCCCGTAGCCCTCCTTTGTGCGTATCGGTATAAAACAATGCGTACGGACACCGTAAGCTCGAAGAATACTATAAAGTATCATCACCGAGCTCACGCCATCCACATCATAATCACCATAGATACACACGCACTCACGCCCATCCACAGCCTGAAAGATACGTGCGACCGCCTCCTCCATCTCTGCCATCTCAAAAGGGTCGCTGAGATCAGCGAGCCGCGGCTTGAGATATCTCTCTGTCTTCTCGCGTCCAGATATCCCACGCTGCGCGAGTAGACGCCTTACCAGCAATGGTAAGTTTAAATCACTCTCATCATTCAGATCCACCTGTCCGTCCATTGGGCGTATTTCCCAACTGAACTTCGTACTCATAAGAGTTAGTGTAACATCACTCACCGCTCTGAGTCAAGGTCGAAATCTGTCACATCGCGCATTATTGTCAGCACCTAAAAGCGAAGAACCATACAAAGCAGCAACTATATGAAATAGATGCGAAACATCTTGGATTCTTAAGGTTCAGACCTTAAGCGATCTCTGGCGATCGTTCGCCAGTGGGGTGAAGGTCATTTTGCATGCCAAAATGAGACAACGAAAGGGCAGGACACCTCCTGCCCAGCCTGAGCGTAGCGAAGGTGAGGAGGATAAGCCCCTTCAAGCGCACCGCAGGTGTGCGCTCACGGCAACGAGGAGGCAAAGCCTCCGAAGGGCGTCAGTTCAACAATATCAATACACGCCCGCGCGGCAAACCCAGCATCGTGTTAGCGCCGCCGACTGACGCCCCCGTTCATCCTGCGCCCGAAGGGCGCCAAACTCCCACCGCCGCAAACGCGAAGCGTCCACGCAAGCCGAAGCTGCATCCCCACATCAACTAGCACTCAGCCACGATCATACACTTGACTTCCCCGCCCGATTCGACTATGATTGCAATACTAACATTTAAGAAAGCATGCACTCCATTCTCTCTCATCTCCGACTCCCGCTCGCCCTCCTGCTCTGCACCAGCAGCCTCGCCAGCCAGAGCAATGCCGACCAGCGCAAGCACTTCCGTCTACTCTTGGACGAACTGAATAAAGACTGGTTACTGAATCGTCCTGCAACTATCATTCACCAAGACCACTACCAACTCAGCAAAAAATACGCGGAACAAGGAGATGCCTACGCGCAAGTATACCTTGCGCTTTATCTTCTTCATGATAAAACCAGTGAAGACAATGATAAACAAGCTATTCAATGGCTCAAACAAGCGGTACAGCAAGATAATGCCTTTGCTCAGTACGTGCTTGGCAGATGCTATAATTTTGGCTATGGAGTCCCCAAAGACATCAACGAAGCTGTCAGATTATACAAGCTCGGCGCCGAGCAGGGAAATGCGAATGCGCAAAACAACTTAGCTGCCTCCTATGAGAAAGGCAAAGGAGTCCCTAAAGACATCAACGAAGCCGTCAGATTATACAAACTCGCCGCTGAGCAGGGAAATGCATGGGCTCAAAGCAACTTAGCTAACTGCTACGAGAATGGCAAAGGAGTCCCCAAAGACCTCAACGAAGCCTTCAGATTATACAAACTCGCAGCCGAGCAGGGATATGCATGGGCTCAAAACAGCCTTGCCGTCTGCTACGCGAATGGCGAAGGTGTCCCCAAAAACCTCAACGAAGCCTTCAGATTATACAAACTTTCCGCCGAGCAGGGAGATGCGACAGCTCAACACAACCTCGCTGTCTGTTACAGCTATGGCAAAGGCACCCCCAAAGACCTTGCCAAAGCCTTCAGCCTATTCAAGCTAGCTGCCGAACAGGGACTCACACAAGCTCAATACAACCTCGCTGCCTGCTACGAGAATGGCGAAGGCGTCCCCAAAGACCGCAACAAAGCCATCAAGTGGCTCAAAAAAGCAGCAGAGCAAGGTGACAAACAAGCCCAGCAAGCCCTCAAACAACTACAGCAGTAGCTCCCCCCACACAGCCGAGCGCACACCCTACCCACCTTCACCCCCAAAATCACCCTCCCTCACAAAACAAAAAAATTCCCCAAGCAGAAAAAATAGAAAAAATTCTGGCACTGGGCTAAGCTCTCATGCTATATTAACTGCGTTATGCCGACACCGTCATTCTTCTACCAAGAACCCTTCCCCATGGAAGGAGATCAGACCCAGTACCGCAAGATCAGCTCTGACTACGTGAGCATGAGCGAATTTGATGGAAAACCCGTCCTCAAGGTCGATCGTGAGGGGCTGCGCCTGCTCGCCGAGACCGCGTGGCACGATATCGCCTTCTACCTGCGTCCCGCCCACCTTGAGCAAGTCGCCGCCATCCTCGACGACCCCGAAGCCTCCGACAACGACAAGAGCGTCGCGCTCACCCTGCTGCGCAACGCCGAAGTCGCCTCGCTCGGCATCCTGCCCCTCTGCCAAGACACGGGTACTGCCATCTGCATGGGCAAGAAGGGACAGCAAGTCTGGACAAACTGCAACGACGAAGAAGCCATCTCCCAAGGCGCCTACGACTGCTACACCAAAGAAAACCTCCGCTACTCCCAGACGGTCGCCCTCGACATGTACAAGGAGACCAACAGCGGCACGAACCTCCCCGCCCAGATCGACCTCTACGCCACCGACCACGGCACCGACTACGACTTCCTCTTCATGTCCAAAGGCGGCGGCTCTGCGAACAAGACCTACCTCTACCAAGAGACCAAGGCCCTGCTCAACCCCGCCTCACTCAAGAAATTCATGGTAGAGAAAATGAGCACACTCGGCACCGCCGCCTGCCCTCCCTACCACATCGCCTTTGTCATCGGTGGCACGAGCGCTGAATCCTGCCTCAAGGCCGTCAAACTCGCCTCCGCGAAGTACTACGACACCCTGCCCACCACGGGCAACGAGCACGGTCGCGCCTTCCGCGATGTCGAGCTGGAAAAAGAAGTCCTCGAAGAGGCAAACAAACTCGGACTCGGCGCCCAGTTCGGCGGCAAGTGGTTCGCCCTCGACCTGCGCATCATCCGTCTCCCCCGTCACGGTGCCTCCTGCCCCGTCGGCATGGGTGTCTCCTGCTCCGCCGACCGTAACATCAAGGGCAAGATCCGCCCCGACGGCATCTACCTTGAGCAGCTCGAGTTCGACCCCGGGCGCTTCATCCCCGAAGAATGGCGCACTGTCAAGAGCGAATCGGTCAGCATCAACCTCGACCGCCCCATGAGCGACATCCTCGCCGAGCTCTCCCAGTATCCCGTCAAGACACGCCTCTCGCTCAACGGCACCATCATCGTCGGACGCGACATCGCGCATGCGAAGCTCAAGGAACTCGTCGACTCGGGCAAGGATCTACCTGATTACATCAAGAATCACCCCATCTACTACGCAGGTCCTGCCAAGACACCTGAGGGCTATGCCTCCGGCTCCTTTGGTCCCACGACCGCGGGTCGCATGGACTCCTACGTCGACCTCTTCCAGAGCATGGGCGGCAGCCTGCTCATGATTGCCAAGGGCAACCGCGCGCAGTGCGTCACTGACGCCTGCCAGAAGTACGGCGGCTTCTACCTCGGCTCCATCGGTGGTGTCGCCGCTGACCTGGCAAAGAACTGCATCACCAGCGTCGAGTGCGTCGAGTACCCCGAGCTGGGCATGGAAGCCATCTGGAAGATCACCGTCGAAGACTTCCCCGCCTTCATCCTCGTCGATGA
>CAYJID010000131.1:0-6270 GCA_964370135.1 uncultured Akkermansia sp.
ACCTCCGCAGGAGGATTGAGTATCGCAAAGGCTGGGTCGAGGAAGACGCCGTCCTTGCGCACAAGCACGTCATCAAAGTACATCTCACCTCCACCATAGTCCGCACGCTGGATATTCACCAGATCCCAGTGCACCTGCGATTTGTTTCCATTGTCACAGTCATCATAGGCCTGCCCCGGTGTGAAGTGGAACGAGCCCGCAATCTTCTCATCAAACAGCGTGTCACACATCGCATGCAGGATCTCAGGGTTCGTCCCAAGGGCGAATTCCCCAATGTAGCGCGCCCCTTCATCACTGTCAAGGATGTCGTTGAGCTGCTTGGTCTTGCCATTGCACTCCGCATGCACGATCTTGCCGTCCTTGAACTCAAAGACGATGCCGTCAAAGCCGATACCGCGATAGACACAGGGGGTGTTGTAGCTGATTTTCCCATTCACCGAGTCCTTGATGGGCGCCGAGAAGACTTCACCATCAGGGATGTTGCAGCCACCCGCACAGGTGATCGCGGGCATGCCTTTAATAGAGAAACTCAGATCCGTACCAGGTCCGACGATGCGTACCTTGTCCGTCTTCATCATGAGCTCACCGAGCTTGTCCATCGCGACCTTGAGCTCCGCGTAGTTCGCAAGGCAGCACTTGAAGTAGAAGTCTTCAAACGCCTCCGTGCTCATGCCAGCAGCCTGCGCCATGGAGGGGGTTGGCCAGCGTAGCACGCACCACTTCGTATGGTTCACACGCTGGTCTTGCATGGGGCGCAGGTGCTTCATGATGAGGCTCATTCTGTCAGAGGGGACGTCGGAGTTCTCAAAGGAGTTGTTCCCCCCACGGATGCCGATGAAGGCGTTCATCTTCTTCATCTCCGCGAGGCTCACCTCAGCGATGGCTTCATATTGCGCGTCATCAGCTCCACGGTACATCTCGCGGGTGAGGCGGCTGTGGTTGACGCGCAGGTGAGGATGTCCCCCTGCGGCGCGCGCGGCGCGGATGAGGGCGACGCCGATGGCGTCGGGGACGTCGGTGATGTCGATGAGGATGTGCTCGCCTGCTTGGAGGTTGCAGGAGTAGTTAATCAGATTCTCGGCTAATTGGGTGATGCGTGGGTCTGTCATAATTGAAAAATGTAAAATTTCCCCTTACTTTATCATAATTGGATATCAGACTTCAAGCACGCAATCGCGTTTTGCAGGTCTTCGCGCGTGACGAGCTTGCTGACATGCGCCTCACCAAGGGACGATAGGAGGACGAAGCGGATGGCACCCGCGGAGAATTTCTTGTCTGCGGCGGTTTTTTTCAGGATGAGTTCTTCGTCGAGCTCGGCGTCGAGGACGAGGGGCAGTCCGATGTCGGCGAGGAGGCTGAGGATTTCTTGCTCATCCTGCTCACTGAGTCCCGCATGGAGGCGTGAGAGGTAGAGCGCGGCGCGTAGGCCGTAGGAGACAGCTTCACCATGGAGCATCTCACCATAGGGCAGCGAGGCCTCGACGCCATGCCCGAGGGTGTGGCCGAGGTTGAGCAGGGCGCGGATGCCGAGTCGCTCTTCTTCATCAGCCTCGACGATGCGTGCTTTGATGGCGATGTTCTCCGCGAGGATGTCGGGGAGCTGCTCTTTTGTGCTTGGGGAAAAGCCGTTTTCGAGTTCCTGCCCCATCTGGCGCAGGGCGGGGATCATGCTGGGGCGGCGGATGGCGGCGTGCTTCACCATCTCGGCCATGCCCTCGCGGATGACGCGCGCGGGGAGGCTATCAAGGGTCTCGGGGTCGACGAGTACGAGGCGGGGCTGGTGGAAGGCGCCGATGAGATTCTTGCCCGCTGCGGTGTCGACGGCGGTCTTGCCCCCGACGGAGCTATCGACCTGTGCCATGACGGTGGTGGGCATCTGGACAAAGGGGATGCCTCGGTAGTAGATCGCCGCGAGGAATCCCGCCATGTCGCCGACGACACCGCCGCCGAGCGCGAGCACGAGGCTCTTTCTATCATGTCGCGCCTCGACCATCTCGGAGACGAGTGTCTCGACGGTCTGGAGGTTCTTCGACTGCTCGCCTGCGGGGAAGACATGCAGGCTGGAGTCTATGCCCGCCTGCTGGAGGCTGTCTTGGACGGCTGCCGCGTAGAGGGGGGCGACGGTGGAGTCGGTGATGAGCGCGATGCGCCCTGTGAGCTGCTGCTGGGTGAGGAGGCTGCCGACGCGGTGGCGGATACCATTCTCGACGATGATGTCGTAGGAGCGATCTTCTAGGCAAAGAGAGACTGTGGGCATGGGGGGATTATACCCGCTGCATGCCCGCTATCCAAGTCTTTTTCCTATTCGCTCGCGGGGCTGCTAGGCTGGCTGCTGCTGGGCTTTTTCTTGCGCAGGGTGAAGAGTAGCACGATGCAGGCGATGATGCTTGCGAGGCTGCCTATGTTGCCCACCTGCATCCAGAAGATGCCCGGCTGGTAGTGGCTCTTGAGTTGGAAGGCGGCGTCTTTGACATCGCTGTAGGTGATGTAGTATCCCTTGTGGTCGAAGGTCTGCCCCTTGATGAGAATCTGGTCGTGCTGTCCCTTGCGGTCCTTGGTCTGGAGTCGGATGCTCTCGGCGATGTCCTGAGCGGGAGTCTCGAGGATGGTGAGGGTGAGGCCGTCTAGCTCATGGGGCTGCTGGGGGCTCAATGTATGCTCGCGGGGCTCATGCTGCTGGTTGCAAATGTGACCTGCGGTCGAGACGAGCAGGCAGATGAGGGCTTGCACAAGGCAGAGGCGCGGTGTGAGGATGCGCCACGCGAGGTAGCCAAATACGCCTGTGAAGATCAGTCCCATGAGCGCGTAGCAGAACATGGCTAGGGCTCCGAAGTAGCCGCCGCCTGCCATGCCGAGGTAGTCGAAGCCTCGGTTCGCGTAGATGAAGCAGATGGCGAGACCAGCCACGGTGAAGAAGCTGCAGATGAGGGCGAGGAGGAGGCGGATGATGGTTTTCATGTCCAGAGAGGGAGTGGGGGAGAAAAAAGTCTTGGTCAGCGAGTATAGTATGATTTTGGCTGCTGACCAAGACTTTTTTGAGCTTTCTGTGTGGCGATGCTTTCTGCGAGGATGTGTTATAAAGGCATCACGATGCCGTCGCGCTTGTGTTGCGAGGCCGTTCGCTTCGCCACCTCGCTATCTATTGAGAGGGCTTTGTCCATGAGTTGGCGTCCTTTTGCCTCGTCTTTTTTTACTCCCCTGCCGTATTTGTAGCAAAGGCCGAGGCGGAAGAGGGCGTCGGGGTGATCGTGTTCAGCCGCTTGCTGGTAATAGGAGAGAGCCTTGCTCATATCGGCGGGGACCCCGTGCGCGTGCTCGTGGTGGTAGCCTAGATTGAAGTAGGCTTGGATCTCACCTTGGGCCTCTGATTTGCGCGTCCACATGAGGGCTTTCGCGTAGTCCTTTGCCACGCCGACTCCCGCGGCGTAGCAGTAGCCGGCGTTGACCTGTCCTGAGGGATCGCCTTTCTCGGCGGCGAGGAGGTAGTACTCGAAGGCGCGCTTGGGGTCTGCGGGCACGGCGTAGCCGTGGAGGTAGCAGTTTCCGATGTTGTTGTAGGCGAGGGGGAGGTCTTTGGCTGCGGCTTGTCTGAAGTAGGCGAGGGCTTTCTTATAGTCCTTCGCAACTCCGAACCCCTCAGCGTATAAAGCACCTAGTGAGCAGATAGCGTAGGCCTCGCCTTGAGCTGCTGCCTTTTCGTACCATGCGCGCGCTCGTGCATAGTCTTGGGGGACTCCGGCGCCCGTTTCGTAGCAATAGGCGAGTGAGGCTTGCCCGATCGCACTGCCTTGGTCGGCTGATTTATGGAACCATTCGCGGGCCTTGTTGATGTCCTTGGTGACGCCAAAGCCGTAGAAATAGTGGCTGCCCAGTGTGGCTTGCGCTGCGGCGTCGCCCTGCTGGGCTTGCTGCATGCAGGTGTCGAATTTTTGTTGCGGTGTTTGCTCTGCTTGCTGGGACAGGGCACTGAGGCATAGCGTACACGTGAGTATGAGGGGGGTGAGTAGGGACATGGGCGATTTCTGTGTAGGGGATGAGTGTAGGTGCACGGGGGCACGTTTCTTCATTCTACCCTTTCGCCCGCTCGTGTACAGTCCCCTTTTCTGTCATGCAACAAGCACCGATGAGGCGGGCTCATCGGTGCAAGATAGAGTAGGTATAAGAAAGATTCTAGGGTAGTGTGGATCCGTGGTAGTTGGGTATGTTGTATAGGGTAGTGTGGATCTTGTTTCTCGTTATGGTAGTGAAGTGTGTTGGGATAGGGTAGTGTGGATCCTAGTGGTAGTTGGGGGTTGGGGGGTAGATTCTCCGTCACTGAGGAGCATTTCGTGCCATGATGATCCTCAGCGATCGGAGAATCTACCAGTTGTATTTATAGGGTAGCCTGTTGGATGAATCAACTCTACGTGGAGGAAGATAGGGAGGGGTGAGGCAGGCGTGCATGCATATCACGAGATAGTCTCTGGCATAATTTCACAGGGTAATGAAGTATCGTTGAGCATGTCTATGATGCGACGCCTTTGTCGCTCTCCCTTATCGAGTATGGTATGTGCCCTCATCGCTCTCCCTCGGGAGAAGCCCCTCGTGCCTAGGGGTGATGGGGCTGGGGGGATACTCTATGCGATCTTGCTCCTTCATTTGACTCTTTGTAATCAATGGTTGATGAGTGTGGGTCAAGTATTGTGTTGTAGTATTCATCTTTTCAGGATGGTTTACATTCGCGATTGAATCTACTATTCCTATCAAATTAATCGGAATAACTTGTTTAGTTATATTGTTCATATTCCTAGTAGTTTGGTAGTTTATTGAGGATTCAACTCTGAATGTAAGGGGGTAGTTGGTTTTTTGTCTTCGTTAGTTAGGACGACAGGAATATACATTATGTCATATGCGCTGTCAAACAGAAAAAAGAAGATTTTTTATTTTTTTTCTGAGACTTTGTGAAAATTACTCTTCGCAAACTGCTAAGATTGAAACATGTAGGAAGAGTGAAAAAAATACATATTAGTTCGATTATGTTAAATTATCGGCGTTTTTTTTGAAAAAAAATGAAAGAAATTCGCAATTCTATCACTGTCAGCTGAATGATAGATGAAAAAAACGCACTATATATTTCGAATTGATAGTGTTTTAGCTCAAATGGGATCTTAAAACGGTGTAAATTTCGCCAGAAAATGCCGAAATTTCGCACTTTGGTACATCTCTAATGTAATAGACAGATAGAAAGCTCTCTATATTTGTTAGGCGTAATACACGTAAGGATTTGAAAAATGCGACTTTTTGCGGGGAAACGGAGAGAGATTTTGTTTCTGTGTCTTTGCTCAAAATCTATTTTCTGTGCCAAATTTGGAGACGCTCGTGGCAAAAAAGCGATAAAAATGGGGTCTGCGTGAGATTTGGAGCTTCGATTTAGGAGCTGTGCGGTATCATATCTGCTCTGCTCTACCATGCGCAGGGCATCGGATAATCGCGCGGCGATTCTACTGCGTTGACGTATTTTCGCCACCCCTGATCGGGTAGTTTTCCCGTGAGCAAGCAGCAGTAGCTGCACTACACGCTAGCGCGAGGGGCGGGGTGGGGGAGAGGTGCAGTAGAAATCTCGTCGAAGGTGAATGGTATGCACGACGGCTAGCAGAGAAGTAGGAAAGCTGTGAGTGACGCTGCTAGACGAAGCGCCTTTCCACCACCTGCGGCATTGGCTAGAGGGGAAATAGCCTTACGGGGACTTCTAAATTCTCGTCATTCTAAATAAGCAAATCGCGAAACTCGCGCCACGAGGCAGCTTTTGAGCGCTTTTCAGCTGGATTTCTCCCGAATTTTCGTCTCAGAGGTCACTCTGAGCCATCAATTCGAAAGAAATCCAACTTGAAAATCATCTCAAAATCTTACCTCGCGAGAAAATAGAAGCCCCCTTACGAGAGAATCGTAGCACTCTGGAGGATGAGAACGGAAGCAACACGGGGAGATGAGATGCAGAATGCCAAACGTAGCGAGCAGACGCAGCAGCGCGTGCGCCTTCAGACGATGATACTGGGGCTGCTGTGTCGTTCTATGTGGCTGTGCGGCATCTTGCAAGCTAGCCGTCCCGCGGCGCGTGGCGATGTATGCTGATGGTGTCTGCCTCAGCCTTCCAGTTGCTCTTCTAGAGACAAAAACACCTCCTAGCCTAGGCTAGGAGGTGTCTCGGATAAGTTTTCTTTAGCTAATGAGCGGGGCTCTTAGGAAAGTGTCGTGATGTAGTAGCCAGCCACAACAGCTGTACCGATCACA
>CAYJID010000132.1:0-6247 GCA_964370135.1 uncultured Akkermansia sp.
CCAACTCTAAAATCATCTCAAAATCTTACCTCGCGAGAAATTAGAAGCCCCCTATTACGAAGAGCACCTAGCTACACGGCTGGGTGCTCTTTAACTATTGAGGGGAAAATGGGCGTGACATTACTTGATGATTTGCTATAATGCCTCAGTACATTTTATGAAATTCCGTGGCCTTTATACAGCAATCGTAACTCCCTTTCGTGAAAATCAACTCGACGTAGACGCATTCCGACTGCTCATTGATGAGCAGCTCAAGGCAGGTGTCGACGGCGTCGTCCCTGTCGGAACGACGGGTGAATCGCCGACTCTCTCCACCGAGGAGCACTTGGAAGTGATCCGTCTGGCGGTCGAGTTCGCCGCAGGTCGCTGCCAAATCGTTGCGGGCACAGGCTCGAACTCCACGGATGAGGCTATCTACATGACGCAGGCCGCCGAGGCACTCGGTGCGACTGGCACACTGCAGGTCTGCCCCTATTACAACAAGCCCAATCAAGAAGGCGTCTACCGTCACTTCCGCGCTATTGCCGAGAATACGAAGCTGCCCATCATGCTCTACAGTATCCCCGGCCGCAGCGGTATCGAGATTGCCGTGCCCACGGTGGCAGCACTCGCCAAGGATTGCGCGAACATCACCGCTATCAAGGAAGCGGGCGGGAATGTGGATCGTGTGAATCAGCTCTATCAGGCACTGCCTGAGGATTTTGCTATTCTCTCTGGTGACGACGGTCTCACCGTTCCCTTCATCTCCTGCGGTGCGCAGGGGCTCGTTTCCGTCGCCTCCAATATCATCCCTGCTCAGATGAAGCAGCTCGTCGACACCGCTCTCTCGGGCGATGCGCATCAGACACTCGCGCTGCAAAAGCAACTCTATCCCCTCCTCCAAGGCCTGATGGGTCTCGACACGAACCCTGGTCCTGTGAAGGCCGCTCTCTGCCTCCAAGGCAAGATCACGGACGAAGTCCGCCTCCCCCTCGCCCCTCTCTCGGCAGAGAAGCGCGAGACGCTGCGCACGCTGTTGACCTCCTTTGATCTGCTGTAAGGCGTGACGCGAGCTTATTTATTTCATTAGATAAAAATATGAATATTCTCATTACTGGTATCTCAGGCCGCATGGGGCAAGCCATCCAGCAGGCCGTGGAGCTTCATCCCGACGCGACACTCGGCTCGACGCATGACATGGGTCAGGATGCCGCCGCTGCCTATGCGCAGGCAGATGTCGCCATTGATTTCTCCTTCCACGGTTTCACCTCGGAGCTGCTTGACATTGCGATCGCGCAGAACAAGCCTATCGTGATCGGCACGACGGGGCACACGGACGAGGAGCGCGCTGCTATTGCGGCTGCCGCGACAAAGATCCCTGTTGTCTTCGCGTCGAATTATTCCGTTGGGGTGAACACGCTCTTCTGGCTCACCCGCAAGGCGACACGTATTCTCAAGTCCTATGATGTCGAGATCGTCGAGATGCACCACCATCACAAGCTGGATGCCCCCAGCGGCACCGCACGCAGTCTCGCCGAGATCGCCTGCGAGGAGCTGGGCTTGAGCTATGAGAAGGATGTGATGCACGGTCGCGAGGGACTCGTCGGCGCGCGCCCTCAGGCGCAGGTCGGCATGCACTCCATGCGCGGTGGCGACGTCGTCGGTGATCACACGGTCATCTACGCGACGGACGGTGAGCGCGTCGAGCTGACGCACAAGGCCTCCAGCCGCATGACCTTCGCGACAGGTGCCGTGCGTGCGGCTCTCTGGCTGGCAGACAAGCCCGCGGGACTCTACAGCATGCAGGATGTGCTTGGTTTCACTGATTAATTTTTTCTATGAGAGAGGTATCTTGTCGCGTCACCAGCGGCGAGGTAGCTCTTCTTTTCCTTCATCAACAAGTCAGGCGAATGGATCAATCTTCTCACGTGAAGATGGAGCCGCAGCGCGTCTTCATCGCGCTCGGGGCGAATCTGGGAGATAGGCTTGAGAGCTTGGAGCGCGCCTGCGACGCCCTCCATGAGTCCTACGGCGCGCTGCGCCTCTCACAGCTCTACGAGACAGAGCCCGTTGGGTGTCCCGCTGGCTCGCCCTCCTTTTTGAATGCCTGCGTGGAGCTCTACACAGACGAGAGTCCCCAGCAGGTCTTGGCGCGCTGTCAGCAGATTGAGTTGCAGCTCGGTCGTCAGCGTAGCGGCGTCTACGGCGAGCCCCGCTCTTGTGACCTCGATGTGGTGAGCTACGGCGAGCTGATCCTCCATGAGGAGGCGCTCACGCTGCCGCATCCGCGAGCGCATGAGCGCACCTTTGTACTCCAGCCGCTCTGTGACTTGGATGCCGATTTACTGTTGGCAGGGCAGACGCGCTGTGTTGCTGAGCTGCTGGCGACCTTGGAAGATGAGGGACATGCCCTACCTACCGTTTTCCCACTATGAACTCACAATCTGTTCAGACGAAGATCGCAGCCCTCTGCGAGCGCAAGGGCAAGAGCCCGATTGCCCAAATCACCGCCTACGACTACCCGACGGCACGCCTCGCTGATGAGGCTGGCTTTGACCTCCTCCTCGTGGGGGATTCGCTCGGGATGGTCATGATGGGATTCCCCGACACGACGCATGTCACACTCGACCACATGCTCCATCATGTCGCCATGGTGGCGCGTGGTGTGCAGCGCGCACTCATCATCGGCGATCTCTGTATCCACACCTACGACACCCCCGAGCAGGCTGTGGATACGGCGCGCGCGCTCGTCGAGGCGGGGGCGCATATCGTCAAGCTCGAGGGAGGGGCTGATTGCGAGGCGCAGGTGCGCGCCATCGTGGAGGCAGGTATCCCCGTGCAGGGGCATATAGGACTGCTCCCCCAGCGCATCAAGGAGACAGGCGGCTACCGCATCCATGGAAAATCCGCCGAGGAGGCGCAGCTCATCTACCGCGACATGGAGGCACTCGTGCGCGCGGGCGTCAGCTCACTGGTCATGGAGTGTACACAGCCCGATCTCGCGCTGGAGATCACGCGCGCTTGTCCCGTCCCCACCATAGGCATAGGCAGCGGGCATGCGACCTGTGATGGTGAAGTGATCGTGTATCACGACCTCGTGGGAGCTTACCCTTGGTTCACACCCAAATTCGCCCAGCCACGCGCTCAAATCGCACTGGATATCAATCGCGCCTTCCAAGAATGGCGCCTCAGTCTCCAAGTTCCACCCCTGAGCTGAATTCTAGACTTGAATGATGCTGTAAAATTCACTATACTCCCGACTTATGAACCCTTTCCGTGTTATCCTGCTCGTTTTACTGAGCCTTTCGCTCGTGATGCTCTTCTATATCGTTGCTATCTATGTGCCTCAGCATAAGCAAGAATACCAACAGTATCAAAGCCTGAGCTACATGGCTGACCTGCAAGGCAAGCGTGAAGAGCATGAGAAGCGCATGAGCCGTATCGCTCCCAAGGGAGATGACGCGCCGCGCAGCGATCTGCAAGCCGCTCAGAAAGAAGCCCGCGAAGCTGATGCTGAGCAGCAGCGTCTGCTCCTCGCGGCGGAAGAGCGTCGCGTCATCGCTGAGGCTCGTGTGAAAGAAGCGCAGGGGGCTGCCCCCCGCGTCGATATGAATGAAGTCGGTCTCGGTGGCGCACCCATGCCTGCGGCATCAGTCTCTACGCCACTGCCCGTCGCTGCCCAGCTCGCCATCGTGGTATCCTATGAACACAAGTGGGGTATTCTCGAAATCGCGCCTCTCAAGGGCAAGACGATGAGCGCACAGGAATACACAGGCAAGCGCATCATGATCAAGCGCAACGATGGACTCATCTGCGAAGCTACCATCCAGAGTGGCGATGAGAAGACAGGTCGTATCATCGCTGATGTGATCGCCCACACGCTCAATCCTGTCGCTGATGTGAAGCCACAGCAAGGTGACAAGGTCTACTTGAGCAGCCTCCCTCTCACGACAGATTCTTTTGCGCCCGTCGCCGCTCCTGCGGCAGCCACACCACAGCGCTCCGCCTACCCCGTCTACCCCACGGGGACGCCTGAGAAGAAGCTCGACGAGATGGAGATCCCTCTCGTTCCTACTGAGGTCTAAGCTCCCGCTAGAGCCTCTCTGAGCTTCTCGCTCGCTTATTCATTCGATTATTTTTTTACATGAGTCATTGTCTATCACCTCTCTTCGACCGTACGCCTAGCTTTTCCTTTGAGTTCTTTCCTCCCAAGACCTTGCAGGGCGCGGCGTCGCTCTTGGATACGGTTAAAAAACTCAACGAATTCCACCCCAGCTTTGTCAGTATCACCTATGGGGCAGGAGGCAGCTCCCGTGAGCTGACCCGCAATCTCGTGACCGATATCCAGAGTCAGGGCATCAACACGGTGCCGCACCTGACCTGTGTCGGGCACTCGGAGGCGGAGCTGGAGCAGATTTTGGAAGGTTACGTCCGCGCGGGCTCACGCGCTGTCCTCGCGCTGCGAGGCGATGAGCCACGCGAGCGAAACCGCCCGAAGTCCGAAGACGCCTTCACCCACGCCTCCGAGCTCGTCGCCTTCATCCGTCGCTGGGAGGAGAAGCAGAATCTGCCCTACCGCCTCACCGTTGGCGTTGCTGGATTCCCCGAGGGGCACCCCGAGACGCTGAACCGCCTCAAGGAGATGGATCATCTGCGCGCCAAGATTGATGAGGGGGCAGACTACATCTGCACGCAGCTTTTCTTTGACAACCACGCCTTCTTTGATTACCGTGACCGCTGCCGCCTGCTGGAGATTAATGTCCCCATCATCGCGGGCATCATGCCCCTCACGAGCGTGTCGGGGATGAATCGTATGGCGCAGCTCGCCGCAGGGACGAACTTCCCCGCCCGTCTGCTCAAGGCGATGCATCGCGCAGGCGGCAACAAGGAAGCTCTCGAGCGCGTCGGCATCCACTACGCGAGCAACCAATGCGCCGAGCTGCTGGATGACGATGTCGATGGCATCCACTTCTACACCCTCAACAAATCACAGGCGACGCTGGAGATCTACCGCAATCTCGGTATCAGCAGCTACGACAGAGTCAATCGCCTGCATGAGCTCAACAAAATTTACCATTCTTAAGACATATTATGGATCCCAAAGACCCCAAGCAACTCAGCGCCGAAGAAATCAAGGCGATCGGTGAGATCGAAGTCGGCCCTTCCAAGCACGAAGTTTTCCTGAACAATCACTACAAAAAGCTGCTCGCCGGCCTCGTCGTTGTGGCACTCGGTGGTGCCGCTGTCATCGGTTACTATTCCTACGACACGCAGAAGGAAGAGAGCGCGGCCAACACGGTGATGGATGCCCTCCAGATCAAGAGCATCGACGCCGCTCCCACGGCTGGTGCTTACAAGCGTGAAGCCATCGAGTCCGTCTCCAGTGGCACCCGTGCGAGCCAATCCGCAGCACTGCTTGCCGCGATGATCGACCTCGATGCGAACAAAGCCGATGTCGCCATCCCCGCCCTCGAGCAGCTCAGCCAGACGGCAGCAGATCTTACCATCCGCGCTCGCGCCGCAGCCCTCGTCGCCAACTACTACACGAAGGAAGGTGATGCGAAGGCCGTTGATGCGTGGAAGAAACTCGTCTTGATGGAGGATAATCTCTACAAGGGCTTCGCCCTGCTCAGCCTCGGCGACCTCGCCAAGCTCGCAGGTGACAAGGACGCCGCACGCCAGTACTACACACAGGCCGAGCAGACAGCCCAGACGAGCAGCTTTGTCCAGTCCAAGGACATCGAGCTGCGCCGCCGCCTGCTGGATGTCGACGATCCCAAGCCTGTCGTCCCTGCAGCCCCTGCAGCCACGCAGGGCGAGAGCATGTTCAACATCCCCTCGACGACGCTGCCTGATACGACGCTGCCTGATACGACGCTGCCTGATACGACGCTGCCTGACGCCTCGACCGTGCCTGCCGAGATGCCCGCACTGCCCACGACCCTCTGATCCTCTGGGTCATTCAATATCATGAGTCTCTTTCAGAATCATCTGCAATCACTCTCCGAGCTCGAGCGGCTCGCTGAGCTCACGCGACTCCCCCACCTGCTGCCCCAGATCGGAGCTGCTGAGTGGCCGCTCGCGATGCTCGCCTGCTGTCTCCACCACGGAGTTGATGAGGACAGGGAGTCTCATGTGCGCGAGGTGTACCGCATCTTTCAGACACATTGCCCTGCCGCCCAGCGTGTGCAGGGGCTGGCGGTGCTCTCGAGCTTTCTTTCCCAGCAAAAGGGGCGTGCATGGCGCGCCCTGCTGGCCTACGCCCTCG
>CAYJID010000133.1:0-6226 GCA_964370135.1 uncultured Akkermansia sp.
CCCAAGCTCAAGGAGGGGGATGGGCAGGCGCCAGAGGGCTTTTACTCGGTGGTGAAGGGGAATATGAATCCGAAGAGTTCGTACCACCTGTCGTTCAATATTGGCTATCCGAATGCGTATGATCGTGCACAGGGACGCACGGGATCATTCATCATGGTGCATGGCAGCGTGTACTCCATCGGCTGCTTTGCGATGGGGGATGATGCGATTGAGGAGATTTATACGATGGTGGATCAGGCGCTGGTGAAGGGGCAGTCGTCGGTGCCGGTGCAGATTTATCCGTTTGATATGACGGCGGAGAGGATGGCGGCGGAGGGGGAGCACGCGCATCTCGCGTTCTGGAAGTACTTGCAGGCGGGCTGGCTGTTCACGCGGGTGTCGAATGCGCCTTTTGTGCCGAGTGAGTAGTTGGAGCGTTGCTTATGGGGGCGCTTCGCGTTTGCGACGATGGAGTTAAGAATTCAAGATGCTTTGCATCTTTTCATGTGTACACCGTTTTATTTTGCTTTTGACGCGCTTGCCAAGTCACGCGTGTAGGCGCGTACCAATTCCTCGCGCAGGCTGCGCGGGTGGGTGCTGCGGCTGTTGATGAGGCTCCATGCGTTGTCATGGATGAAGGGGTAGCCGCGCTCGTCGCTGAGCTTGCCATCAAAGGCGAGGTTGATGTCAGCGCCCTTTGCTACTTTCCAGCGTCCGCTCATTTCATGGACGAAGTCGCGCTGGGATTGCGAGTTGATCACATAGCAGTTCCCCCACCAGCGGACGGACGCGGGACGTGTGCGTGATGTGTCACGGTCGACGGGGTCGACGCTGATGAGATAAATGGGGCTTTCCTTCTCTCGTGCCTTGAGCTTGTGCGCGATGTCGACGGCGCGCGCCGCGCCAAGGCTGTGTCCCATGAGGATGATGGGGCTAGCGGGGTTCTGCGCGCGGAATGCCTCGATGTCGCGTGTGATGCGCTCGGTGGCAAGGGGGGCTTCGCTCTGATTGCCGCCGTGCCAGTGGTAGTAGGCCTTCACCTGCTTTTTCGTATGAGGAAGAGCAGGGAGGGCTTCGCTGACTTTGTGAAAATAGCCCCCGAGCTCATCGGCATAGCCGCCGATGAAGATGAGCGCGGCGTCGGCCTTCACAGGCTGCAAGGGCACTTGCTTGTGCATACGGGCTTGCTCGCCAAAGCGTTTGACATGTTCGACGAGGTCGGAGATGTCGCTGGCGTGGCTGGGCATGCTCAGGGTGCAGAGTGCGATGAGGGCTGTGAAGGGGAGATGACGTGGGGCTAGCATGTGAGATAAAAATGGGGGCGGCTCAGGGTGTGATGGAGAAAAATTATTGCTGAGGAGGACCGCTGCAGGTGAGCTTGGGCATGATCTGCACGACGGGGCGCACGGGGTAGGAGCTGTTGTCCTTTGTCACGTAGTAGTGGACTTGTGTCATGTGGACGAGGGCGGCGGGCTTGAGTGTCTTGATGAGCTTGGCGACATCGGCGGATTGGCCTTCGATGTCTTTTTTGATGTCGACGTAGATCATGCTGCCGCGCTCTGCTTTGGCATCGCCGTATTCGCCTGGTTTTTTGTAGTCGAGGTTGCGGCCGACTTCAAAGACGGCGACGGTAGTGGCGTGATCGCAGCGGTTGGGGCACTGGGCGGTGCGATGACGGCAGGGGATTTCTTTGGTGCCTTTGTAGAAGGCGAGTACTTCGTTGCGCGCGAGCTCCTTGGCAGGAGGGAGGGGGGCGGCGTGGAGGGACATGACGGAGGATAGTATAGCGGTTATGAATGCAAGTTTCATACTGGGTATAGTAGCAAGTTTTTCATTGATTGCAATGGAAAAGTGCAGATCGTATCAGTTGACTATCGCGCATGTGGGGGAGCGGCTGCCATGGATGCATGTTAGTAGTTACCTTGTGGTTTTTTTCTACGGCGTTGATCTTCACGATCTTGTTTGTTGCGCATGGTGTCGCGTTTCTGACGACGGGTGACGCGCTCGAGGGTGATGCGTCGTTTCTCTGTCATACGCTCGAGCTCGGTAACTTCTTCTTCTAGATGGAGAAAGTGTTCGTAACGCTCAGCGGAGAGCTCCCCCGATTCGAGCGCGGCGCGGATGGCGCATCCCGCGTCTTTGCGGTGTGAGCAGTCGCTAAAGCGGCATTGCTGCGTGAGCTCGGTGAGGTCGTCGAACTGCGCACGCAGGGTGGCGGCATCTGTCCACATGTGGATCTCGCGCATGCCGGGGTTGTCGATGAGCACACCGCCTCCGGGGAGCACGACGAGCTCGCGGGTGACGGTGGTGTGGCGGCCCTTGCCCGTGACGTCGTTGACATTGCCCGTCTCGAGCCATGTGTCACCGAGCAGCGAGTTGACAAAGGTGCTCTTGCCCACGCCGGAGGAGCCGACGACCGTGACGGTGATGCCCTTGGGCACGCGGCGTAGGTGACGGGGGTAGCCTTTTTTCCAGAGGGCGACGACGGGGTAGATCTCGAGCTCGGCGTCGAGGGCTTGGAGCTCCTCGATGGCGGTGAGCATGGTCTCGGGTGGGGTCTGGTCCTCTTTGTTGAGCAGCACGATGGGCTTGGCCCCGCTCTTGCGCACGAGGGTGAGGTAGCGCTCGATGCGGCGGGGGTTGTAGTCGGCGAGCGCGTCGGTGATGATGACGACGAGGTCGACGTTCGTCCCGATGACTTGCTGGGCGCTGCTGCGGCCAGGTGCTTTGCGCGAGAAGCAGGTCTTGCGCGGGAGCAGCGCGCGGATGACGGGGAGGTCGACGCCCTGACCGGGGTCGACGGCGACCCAGTCGCCGACGCTGGGGAGGTCGGCGTCGTTCACCGCGTCGTGCCAGACCTTGCCCCCGAGGACGACTTCGTGGTCGCCCTTGCCCTTGGCGATGACGGTGTAGTTGATCTTCGTCTCGCGGATGATGCGGGCGGGGTACCAGTCGGCATGCTCGCCGCGTTGTTCTTCAAAAGCTTGGCTAAAGGTGGCGTCCCAGCCGAGCATCTCCATGGTGACTTTCATGAGCGGTGTTCGAGCAGGGCGTGTTCGATGATGTGCATGGCGATCTGCTCCTTGGTATCGCGCTCGAGGAGCTCTTCGTGGTCGGGGTAGACGAGTGTGACCTCGTTGTCACGGCTGTCAAAGCCGATGCCGGCTTGGGAGACGTCGTTGGCGACGATGAAGTCGCATTGCTTTTTCACCAGCTTTTGGCGGGCGTAGTCGACGAGGTGTTGGGTCTCAGCGGCAAAGCCGACGAGCACACCGCGGTAGCCGAAGACGTCGCGCATGCTGCCGAGGATGTCGGGGGTGCGCTCGAGCTCGAGGGTGATGCGATCGGCATTCTTTTTGATCTTTTGCTCCGAGACGGTGACGGGGCGGTAGTCGGCAACGGCGGCGCAGAGGATGGCGATGTCGGCGTGGCGGCTCATGTCGCGTACGGCCTCATACATGTCCTGTGCGGATTCTACTTGGAGGAAATCCACGCCCGCGGGGATGTCGAGCGAGGTGGGTCCCGAGATGAGGATGACCTCATGTCCCTCGTGGATAGCGGCTCCCGCGAGGGCATAGCCCATGCGTCCCGAGGAGCGATTCGTCAGGTAGCGCGCGGGGTCGAGGGCTTCTCGTGTCGGACCCGCCGTGATCAGAAACTTCATGGAGCTAGTCTAACACAGGCTGCCAGAGCGATCAAGCCTTGGTGTCATCTTGCGGGGCGAGGATTCAAACAACTTGCAAAATAGTTTTGATTCATTAGAATAGGGGGCACGCGATGGGGGTACGGGTTATCCCAGACATCGTTTCTTTTATATCATTTTATTTATGAATACTCATCCAGTAATAGAAAATATCCTCTCGCGCTGCAGTGTGCGCGATTTCTCAGACAAAGCCGTGGATCGCGACATCGCGGAGCTGCTCATGCGCGCCGTCATGGCCGCTCCCAGCGCGATGAACAAGCAGCCATGGCGCATCGTTGCCCTTGATGAGCGCGCGACGCTCGACGCGCTCAGCGAGGCTCTCCCCTACGCGGGGATGGCGAAGAAGGCGCCTCTGGGCTTCGTCCTTTGTGGGGACAGCGGAGCCTTCTTCCCCGGAGTAGAGCAGGAGTACTGGCTGCACGACCTCGGAGCCGCGACGCAGAATCTGCTGCTGGCGGCGCATGCGCTGGGACTGGGCGCGGTATGGACGGCGGTGCATCCTGACATGGAGCGTGTCGCGGCGGTGCAGCAGGTGCTGAGTCTGCCTGAGCACATCATTCCCTTCTGCTTTGTGCCTATGGGCTACCCTGCGGGCGAGTGCAAGGCGAAGTGCAAGTGGGATGTGGACAAGCTGCGCTGGAATAGCTGGGAAGGCTAAGTGCGTTTTTCCTGCACGGTGGCTGAGGATTCATGCCGCCGTGTTGCTTGTTTCTCAACAATGGGAAACAATCAAGCCTTGACCCTCGCGCTCATTTCTGTACAATGAGGAGAGAATGAAAGAGCCCATCACACGCAAAGTCGACCACATCTCCGTCGCGCGCTTTTACGAGATCTATCGGAAGTCTCAGGATCTCAAGCTCGTCAATAGCCCGCTGGGCATGTCGCGCAAGATCACGCAACCGGGGATCAACCGCCCTGGGCTCGCGCTGGCTGATTACTTGGGCTACTTTGCCCATGAGCGCGTTCAGGTCTTTGGTAATGCCGAGGTTGCCTATTTAGAGACTCTTGACCCCGTGCAGCGACGCGAGCGCCTGATCAAGATCCTCTCCTATGAGACATTGCCCTGCGTCGTCTTCACCCGCGCGGCTCTCGTCCCCATGGATCTGCTCGCGCTAGCGGATGAGCATGGTGTCTGTGTCTTTCAGACCCACCACCGCACGATGACCTTTGTGAACCGTGCGACGGTGGTTCTCGAGAAAGAATTCGCCGATAGCACCACCATGCACGGCTGCATGGTCTCCGTGCGCGACGTCGGCGTGCTCATCAAGGGCAAGGCGGGAATAGGCAAGAGTGAGATCACGCTGGGGCTCATCGAGCGCGGCGCTTCACTCGTCGCCGATGACTCTGTACGCGTTCGTAATATTAATGGCGAGCTCATCGCGACCTCCCCTGGGCTCACGCGTGGTTTTCTGGAGATACGCGGCATAGGCATTGTCAATGCGACGGACCTCTACGGGCTCAAAGCCTATAGAAAAGAGATGAAACTCAGCCTCATCGTCAATCTCAGCGACGGAGAGCTCACCGAGATGGAGCGGCTGGGCATCGACCGCCAATACGACGATGTCCTCGGTGTGCCCGTCGATAAAATCCATCTCCCCGTTTCCCCAGGGCGTGACATGGCACGCCTCATCGAGGTAGCGGCTCTCGGATACTACCTGCGTGATCGTGGCTATGATATGGCAACCGAGTTCAGCCGCATGCTGCATCTCGAGATCGCGAGCCGTGCGAAGCCCGCTCCCTTTGACCCCAAAAGCTCTATCTAACTTTTTTATCTTTTAACTCCTGTATGATCTCCCTCCACGACATCGTCACCCTCCTCGATCGCGAGCTCCAGACATCCAGCATCCGCGATGCGAGCAGTGCGCTCAATGGACTCCAAGTAGAGAACAACGGTCTCGTCAGCAAAGTCGCTCTCGCTGTCGATGCCAGTCAAAAGACCCTTGATGCCGCCGTCGCCGCAGGCGCAGACCTGCTCATCGTCCACCACGGGCTCTTCTGGTCAGGACTGCGCCCCATCACAGGATGGTGGAAGAAAAAGCTCTGCACCTGCCTCGACAACAACCTCGCCGTCTATTCCTCCCATCTCCCCCTCGACCTGCACCCCCAGCTCGGGAACAACGCGGGCATCGCCGCAGGACTCGGACTACGCGACCTCGCCCCTGAGGTCGACTACGGCGGGCAGAGCATTGGGCTCTCTGGTCTCTATGACGGCAGTGTTGGCGAGCTCAGAGCACGATTCGAAGTCCTACTCGGCTCACCCGTCACAGGCTACATCGCTGATGACTCCGCTCCTGCTGGACGCGTCGCGCTCTGCTCAGGCGGTGGAGGCAACGAAATCTACCAAATGCAGGCGAAGGGCTACGCCACCTACATCACGGGAGAAGAAAACCACTGGGTCGTCAATGCCGCCGAGGACATGGGGATGAATCTCCTCTTTGGCGGGCACTACGCCACAGAAACCTTTGGAGTCAAATCCCTCGGGGCACTGCTCGCCGAGCAGTACGAACTGCCGACACTTTTTCTTGACCACCCCACCCAGATGTA
>CAYJID010000134.1:0-6212 GCA_964370135.1 uncultured Akkermansia sp.
GCGATCTCAAAGCGGACAAGGTCTGCGTCGTCGCCACCAGCGAGCAGACGCAGTGTGCGCGCCTGATGGAGCGCGATGGCAACACGCAGCAGCATGCGCTCGCTCGCATGGCAGCACAGCTGCCCACGCAGGAGAAGATCGAGCGCGCGGATGTCGTCTTTTGGAATGAAGGCGCGCGCAGCACACTGGAGGCGCAGGTGGAGCACTTCTACCAGCAGGAGCTCGCCAGTGAGGCAGCGCAGCTGAGCTCCATCCCCGAGTCTATCCACGTCAACGACTGGCGCGAGCTCTCCTATCAGCAGCTCCAGCAGATCGCCGAGGCGCTGCCCAAGCAGGGGCTACGCTCGCTGCCCCGCGCCGAGCTCATCCAGGAGCTCTGCCGCTACTACCTCAGCCGCGGTGCGACCATCACCGCGACAGGAGTGCTAGAAAAACCCAAGGAGAACTTCTATGCCCTACGCGATGCCAAGCGCAGCTTCCGCCAGCTCGCCGACGACATCTACATCTCCCAAGAGCTCGTCACCAAGCACGCCCTGCGCCCTGGCAACGAGGTCACGGTGCGCCTCCGCCAGCCCCGCAGCAAGGCGGAGCGCTACCTCGGAGCCGCTGATGTGCAGCAGATTGAGGGAGTAGATGCGGCCACATTCACCCAGAAGCCACACTTTGACAAGCTCACCGCCCTCATCCCCGATGAGCGACTCATCCTCGAGCACCCCAAGGTCAATGTCGCCTCCATGCGCGTGCTCGACCTCATCACCCCTCTGGGCAAGGGGCAGCGCTCCCTCATCGTCGCACCACCTCGCGGGGGCAAGACCATCCTGCTCAAGACGATGGCAAAGTGCCTGCGGCGCAACTACCCCAGCTCCGAGCTACTCGTCCTCCTCCTCGACGAGCGCCCCGAGGAAGTCACCGATTTTGAAGAAACGGTGAAGGTGACCGTCTATGCCTCCACCTTTGACGAGCCCTCCATCCGCCACGCCCAGCTCAGCGACCTCGTCCTCGAGCGCGCCCGCCGCCTCGTCGAGCAGGGCAAGGATGTCATCATCCTCCTCGACTCACTGACACGCCTCGCACGCGGCTACAATGCGAACCAATCCGGCGGTCGCATCATGTCAGGCGGCCTAGGCTCGCATGCTCTGGAAAAACCGCGCAAATTCTTCGGCGCCGCGCGCAAGGTGGAGGAAGGCGGCAGCCTCACCATCGTCGCTACCTGCCTCATTGAGACAGAATCGCGCATGGATGACATCATTTTCGAAGAGTTCAAAGGCACGGGCAACATGGAGATCCGGCTCGATCGCGAGCTCGCCGAGCGTCGCATCTTCCCCGCCATCTCCATCCCGCAGAGCGGCACGCGCAACGACGACCGCCTCTACCACCCAGACGAGATGTCACGCGTCCTCCAGCTGCGCCGCCAGCTCGCAGCCCTCCCCGGCTGGGAGGGGCTCGAAGCCCTCCTGCGTGAGATCTCCAAGACGCAGAACAACGCAGAACTCCTGCTCAAGGGGATCTCCATCTGAGCTCCATCGCAGAGCCGAAGGTGCCCAGCCCCTCTTATCTAGAATTATAAGAATCTAGTCCCAGCTCCAGAACACCTTCAGAAAAGCCCCTCACTCCTCCACGGAGAGAGGGGTGAGGCATCCATAATAATAATTGTTAGTAAGTTGCCATAGATTAAGCTTGATGAGCAATGTTACGTATTGTAAAATAAACCGTATGGATAATAATCTCATTCAACAATTCAACGTACAGATTCGTAATGAATTTTATTCCGCGCATCTCTACCTGGCCTTTTCCATCCAGCTCGACCAGCTCGGTCTCAAGGGCTGCGCACACTGGATGCTCCAGCAGTACCACGAGGAGCTCTCGCACGGATTGATCTTTATCGACTTTCTCAAGAAGCGCGGCGTCGCCGCTGAGATTCTTGACATCGAGAAGCCCGTGGTGAGCGCGAAGGAGGCTTATGAGTTCTTCGAAGACTCCCTCAAGCATGAGCAGCTAGTCACAGCCAGCATCAACAATCTCATGACACTAGCCAAAAACGCCGAAGACTACGCGGCACAGGATTTCCTCTACGGCTTCGTGCGAGAGCAGGTCGAGGAGGAAGACACACTCAACGAGATCATCGGCGAGCTCAAGTGGGCACAGGATAGCCCCTCCTCGCTGCTTCGCATCAACAAAGAGTTGCTTGCTCGCCCAGCCTTCCAAGCAAAAGGTGCGGCACTCTAATCTCTGATCCCCCCCTATCTCCTGCGCGAGACTCATGCTCTGGAAAAGCAAATTTTCTAGGGGCAAAAAGAGCTCTCGCACAGGAGCATCAAGCAAGGTTGATTGGAAGCACTTGTTTTTTGTTAGATCCTTAAAATCTAAGCCTTATATTGAATCTGAATTATTTTCGATGGGGTAATTTATGCATATATAACGAATCACATTGTTAAACATGTCAAATACATCAACTAATAAGAATTTTACTTGATATTGGGCGCAAAAAATGCTTTAATGTAAGAGCGATGACTGCTCATTTCCCTAAAAAACATCTTCATGATAGCTTAAATTGGCACATCCTCCGCACAGCTCTACGCGCGGCCGAGGAGGGCGTCTACTGCTGGGATATGGAGAAGGATATGATCATCTACACCGAGCAGTGTCTCAAGATTCTCGGTGTCCCCTTTGATGCAACCGCGCCCAATATTTTTACCGAGCCCGAGCTGGCCATCCATGAGCAAGATCTCAACTTCTTTAAAACCGAGCTCCAGCGCTACCTCAATTGGGTCACCGACACCCCCCTGCGCCTCGAGGTACGAGTGCGCAATCTGAGCTCACGCAGCTGGAAGTGGATACGAGTCAATGGCCTCGTCGAGCGCGATGAGCAGCACAATCCCCTGCGACTCGTCGGTGTGTGGATAGATATCACACGGCGCAAGATGACGGACAGGCAGGCGAATGAGGATCGCGAGCTCTTCCGCACCCTGATCAACTATCTACCTGATAGCATCTATTTTAAAAACAAGGAATCGCGCTTCGTCGTCGCGAATGAATCCACCGCGAAGAAAATGGGAGTCTCCACCCCCTCAGACTTGATAGGCTGCACGGATAGGAACTTTTTTGATGACTCCATGAGCTCCATCTCGCGGCGAGAGGAGATGGAGATCATGAACACGCAGTGCCCCATCACCGCACGTGTGCACCGCGAGACATGGAAGGGAAAGGAGACCACATGGAGCCAGATTTCCAAGTTCCCTTGGCTGGACGGTCATGGAGAGGTGCGCGGTGTCGTAGGCATCTCCTCTGACGTGACCCCCCTCGTCAAAGCGGAGATCAAATACAGAAAGCTCGCCAAGCAGCTCGACGAGCGCAACCAAGCCTTGGAGAACGAAATCAACCTCGCACGCGAGATTCAGCAGGCACTCCAGCCGCTAAAGATCCCCTCACGTACCCTCTACATGGATGGTCAGGTGCGCAGCGCGCACTTCCACCACATCTACATGCCATCCACAGGGGTCGCTGGCGACTGCTTTGCCGTCTTCCCCGTAGGCGACACTGGGATAGGGATGCTGATCTGTGACGTCATGGGGCATGGCGTGCGCGCCGCCCTCATCGCCTCCATGCTGCGAGGACTCATGGAGCAGGCCGCCTCCTTGGCAGACACGCCAGCCCTGCTGCTCTCCTCGCTCAATAGGCAGCTCTACCGCATCTTTAGCCAGTCGAATCTCACCATGTTCACCACGGCGTGCTATGTCTACCTCGATTTGGAGCTCAAGAGACTCACTCTCTCCAGCGCAGGGCATCCAGCCCCTCTCGTCATCGACGGCGACCAGCGAGCCTACCTCCCAGCCATCCCGCGCTCCATCGCGCTAGGACTCATGGACAACTCCCCCTTCCGCGAGACAGAAATCCCGCTACAAGCAGGGATGAAGCTCATGCTCTATACCGACGGACTCACCGAGGCAAAAAACGCCGCAGACGAGGAGCTAGGCACGGCTCGTCTCATCGACCACTTCAACGAAAAACAACCTCAAAGCGTACGAGATATGCTCAGCATGAGCCTTGATGCGATGCACCAGTTCACAGGAGCACTCCCCGTGGATGATGACATCTGCATGCTCGGACTCGCCTTCGAAGAGAGCGCCATCGACTAGAATGATCTTCCCCCCTATCACATGCTCTCTAGCGGCGAAATGAAGCTATTGCTGCCGTGACGTAAAAAAAACATTGCCAATAACGAAAAATAAGTTTACTCTAAGGACGGACATAATAAAGCCTATGAACAAAGACTCTGACGACAATAATAACAACTTCAACCTCGCTGACCTCACCGATTTCCAATTTGGTCCCTCTTGGGCACGCCAGTCAGACAAGGCAAACACCGAAGCTAAGCCCTCCCACCACTACACACGCGAGACGCGTAGTGGAGCCACTCGCCGCCCCTCTCCCCGTCGCCGTGATGGTGATAGCAGCGACCGCCCGCGCCGCAATAGCTCATTTGGCGGTCGCGAACAGCGAGAGCGCAACGACCGCGGCGAGCGCGGTGAGCGTCCACAGCGCGGTGCAGGTCGCTTTGGCCGCCCGCAGCGCGTCGAGCGTGAGCGCCCTGAGCGCCCCGAGCCCACACCAGGTCTGCGCGTCGAGCTCCGCCCCGCCAACAACATCCTCGAAGTCATCTCACAGCAGGTGCAGAAGAACAAGCGCGTGCTGCCTCTGATGAAGCTCGCCACCCTCACCCTAGCCGCCGCCGAGCGCTGCGATCTCGTCCTCATGAAGCTCGAGGATGGCAGCTCACTGATCCACTCCAAGAAGGGCGACCACGCCTGCTGGCTCACCGAGTCCGAGGCACTCACCCACCTCTGGACAGCCACATGGTTCGGCGACTACTACCGCGTTGAGACCGTCGAGGTCGAGGCACCCAAAGGCACCTTCACCGCGATAGCCGTCTGCAAGCTCGGCCGCGAGCTCATCGGACCTGTGAACTGGCATGGCTACCAAGCCGCCGTCGCGCAGCTCCACAAAAACAAGTACTCCAAGCGCATGAGCCTCGAAGACTTCCGCCGCGAGATCAAGGTAGAGAAAGACGAGGATACACTCGCCCGCTGGCAGGAGCAAGCCACAAAGGCCACCGTCTGGAAGCCCACCCGCGAGGGAGCTGACGAGCTCGTCTTGGCCGACCACAAGAGCCTGGAGGCCGACTTCCTCGCCCACCACTACAGCGACGCCTACGAAGTCGTCGACAAGGTCTTCATCAACTGCGCCACCGCGCACAAGCTGCTCTCCCCCGGCCTCGCCGCCCATCTGCGCATCCAGCACGACCGCGCGCGCCGCTTCCCCCAGATGATCATCCCCAATCTCTGCCACGGTCTGGCGCGCCACCACATGCCCATCTTCAAGTGGCATGGACACCACTACACAGGCCCCAGCCGCATCCGCGTCATCCCTGAAGAGATGGTCCTCGCTGACCGTATGAACAGCATCATCTCATGGGTCAAGGAGAACTCTGGTCAAAAGGTCGACGCCATGTTTGCCACCCTCACAGGCGTCAGCGCTGGGGAAGATGAAGCGAGCATCGCCGCCGCGAGCGAAGCGCACGCCCCCTACACGGCTGACCTCATCTGGCTGCTGGATCAGGGCTTTATCGTCGTGACAGACGACAACGCTATCTGGGATCCCAAGGGCACCAAAGCCCCCGAGCCCGAAGCCGCTGGCGACAAGCGCCCCCAGAAGAAGAACACACGCGGACCTCGCAGCGGCAAAGCAGGTAAGAAGCCCGCGCAGCCTGCAGCTGCTCCAGCCGCCGCCGCCCCCAGCAATGAGGCAGCACAGCTAGAAGCAGCAGCACAGCCCAGCCCCGAGCCAGCCGCCGAGCAAGGCACACCTGAGCAAGAGGCTCCTGCACCCAGCGACACCCCCGAGTCCCCCGCTACTTCGGAGCAAGCATAAGCCGCTCAGCACTGCAATTTCCCTCGCGCACAAACGACAGCACGTCGCTTGTGCGCGAGTTTTTTCATGGCCTTGATTAAGAGGAGGATTATCTCACGAGCCCTGAGGCGAGACCAGTGCCCGCTGACACCGCCAACACACGGCAAATACACCCTGAATTAACAACACAATAAACTCAAGAAAACTAAAACAAATAAAGCATATTTTCATTGACAAGCAGCTCGACATGTGAGACTATCCCGTTCCACCCTTTTCTCGCTGTCTAGGGTGAGCACAAACTGGCG
>CAYJID010000135.1:0-6188 GCA_964370135.1 uncultured Akkermansia sp.
TTCCCCGAATTTTCGTCTCAGAGGACACTCTGAGCCATCAATTCGTGAAAAATCTAACTCTAAAATCATCTCAAAATCTTACCTCGCGAGAAATTAGAAGCCCCCCAAAAAAGCTTTCCCACGAGAGATGTGGGAAAGCTTCTTTATGTTCGGATCTTACCCGCCCCTAATGACGGATAAAGGTGTTTGTCCTGAGTCTCCCCTCGCAGGTGGCGGTGGGGGAGAGGCAGCGGAAAATGGTGTGTTTACTCGGCGCTCTCCTTGTCGAGCGTGTGGCTCTTCCACGCGGTGATGAGGGAGGGACCGCCGTTGACGATGGTCTTGCCGTTCTTGTCGATGATGGTGACATTGGGGATGCCGTTGCTCTTCACGTAGCCAGGGATGGCGGGAGTGCCCATGACGGCGGGGATCTTTGCCTTGTAGCCCTTCAGGTAGTTCTCAGCGTCTTCTTCGCTGCGGTCAGCGGAGAGGATGATGAGCTCGACGCGCTTGGAGGCTTTGATGTCCTTGTAGGCTTCGACGATGCCGGGCATGGCCTTGCGGCAGGGGGGGCACCAGCTGGCGGTGTTGAGCAGGATGAAGTAGTCAGCCTTGGAGTTGGCCTTGGTCTTGATGTACTTGAGTCGCTTGATGAGTTTTTGCTCATCGGTGGGGGCGGCTTTCTTCTTGCTGGTCTTTGTGGTGGACTGCGTGACCCATGCGCTGGCGCTGGGGATGAGGGTGCTGGCCTGTGCATCGCTGATGATGCCCAAGGCTAAGACCGACATTGATAGGAGGGCTGTCTTCATAGTAAGATCAATACTACGCTGTTGATCGGATTTGTCAATGAATTTTTTTTGCATAATCTGTGTATAACAAAGGCGGGCGTGGCTTAGAAATTCATCGGTGGTAGCTCTCGGAGAGGTGGTGCGTCCTGATGCTGAGTGCTCGGGATGTCAGGGCGCTGTGCGGGGGGCGTCGCCTGAGCTGCTTTCTGCCGCTGTGTGTCATAGGCGTTGATGGCGGCTTGGAGCTGGAGGTTGGGCTCACCGATGTAGAGGAGTCGCGCGCGCTCGTCGATGAGCAGTGCAAAGCCAGCCTTGGGGATGCGGTAGGCGTGGATGGCCTTGCCCTCGGAGTCGAGGTAGTGCTCGACGTCGGGCTGTGCCATCTCGGGGTTGCTGCGTATATCCTCATGGGTGATGCCGGCCGTGATGGCGCGGAACTTCAGGTAGGGGTATTGGCGGCGCAGGGGGGCGGCGGTGCGCAGCAGTGCGGTGCTGGCGGGGTCATTGGGATCCCAGAAGTAGAAGAGCTGGGGCTCGCCGACGATGGGCAGGGCGCGTGTCGTGCCGTCGGCGGCGGTGGGGAAGATCTGCGGCGGCACGCTGTTGGGATTGAGGTGTACGAGGCGGTAGATCTCCTCGGCGGCGATGACCTCGAGTGGGTCTGTGCCAAAGCTGCAGTTGCGCGGAGCATGCTGGAGCGCGTAGCGGATGTAGGCGATGCGCTTGCCGCGGACCTTTTCTGGGTCGCCCTCGATGCTGGAGAGGTTCTCATGGCGCAGCAGCAGGCTCATGGCGAGCGCGGCACTGGCGCGGGCTGTCGCGCTGGGGTTTTTCTTGAATATCTTTTCGAGTAGATCGTAGCTGCGCGCGCTGGCTGAGTGGGCGAGCACGGGGCAGAGCTCCGCCATGTCGGGGTGCGCGTAGTGGAGGCGCTCGGCGGTGCTGAGCAGCGATTGGAGCGTGCGCTCGATGTCTTTGCTGGCGATCACCTGCGTGAGCAGGTCGGAGTGCTGGAGCCACCAGATGACGGCGGGGGCGGCCCACTCCGCTTCGTATTCGTAGGTGGGGACGCGGTAGGGGGGACGTTTGCTGCTCTTGGGCGGGGTGATGAGGCGGCTGCCTGTGCGCTTGGAGATACTCTGCCAGAGCGGCTTGGCTATGTTGCGCGGGGAGGGGGGCATGCGGAGCAGCTCGGCGCGCAGCTCGGGGTCTTCGGCGGCGCGCTGGAGGGCGGCGCGGTAGTCGCTCTGCGCGCGCTGCCAGCTGTTGAGCGCGCGCAGCATGGCGGGCTCATCGGCGTGGCAGGTGCTGCTTGCTAGCAGGAGGCTGAGCAGGAGGCGGGGGGTGAGGCGGGGGGTGAGGATCATGGTGTCGGGGTGGAGGAGGAGTTGTTGGTGGGGTGGGGGTGTAGGGATTTTTTCTTAGCTCGCGGAGCTGCTGGGGTGGGGGATGGCTCTGCTGGTTCTTCTGCTTCTGGGCAGAGGTGATCCGCGGCGGCTGAGGGAGGGGGGGCATTCGGTGACGCTGAGGCCAAGAGGTGGCGTTGGCCGATTGTGGCTTTCTCAGCGAGCTCGCTGTGGGCAGACTCCGCCCGCTGGAACTCCATTGCAGCGGCTTTTGCTGCGGCTTTTGCTGCGGCTCTTGGGGGGGAGTCGTGCTCTGCGAGGGCGGCGTAGCTGAGATCATCGGGGGGAGCCGCGAGGGGGCGGGGTGCCTGATAGCTCTGGACGCGGTAGCGCTTGCGTGCGAGGAGCTGCTCGGGGGCTTGGTTGCCATAGGGGGCGAACCAGAGCTCGAGGTCGATGACGATGCTGCGCAGGGTGTCCGACTGCTCAAAGGTGAAGAGTGGCAGGGAGTGCAGGATGCCTGAGCCGCCGGGTGTCCACTCCTTTTGCAGCATCCAGCTGTGGAGTGAGTAGGGGATCTCGTGCCGGAAGACCTCCTGCTCGTCGTAGGAGTATTGGCTGCGGAAGCTGATGCTGATGAGCTGCTTGTCCTTCTCCACCTCGCGCGCGATGAGGCTGTAGTAGCCGTTCTGGCGTGAGTTCGCATAGACCTCGGCTTGGTAGCAGCCGTATTGGGAGGGCGGCGAGTTGAGCCGGAACTCGATGTCTGTGTCGCGTATGCTGGTCGAGGGGTAGAGTAGCTGCTGGATGGTCTCTTCACTCGGGGCGGTGGCGAGATCCTCGAACTGGGCGTCGATGGACTGGATGGCGGCATTGAGAGCGCGGTGGGCGTTGAGCGTGTCGGGCTGTCCGCGCCAGGCGAGTAGTAGCGTGTGCCCGCCGCCGAGGTCTAGCGCGATGTCGGCGACCTCTCCTGTGATGAATGTCTTGAAGATGGAGTCGGTGGGGAAGGGCTTGCCCGACTCGGCGGAGAGGTAGCCCTCGGGGAGGCTCTCGCCGTCGACGAGGCGGCGGATGCTGGCATGCACGCTGCCTGTCTCACCGCTGGTGTCGTCGCTGTCGGTGAGCACGACGTGCCCGAGCTTGCCGTAGAGCTGGTCATCGCCGTGCTGACGCCAGCGTCGCGATTGCTTGAGGTAGGAGTCGAGGATCTGGGGGTGCTCCATGGAGAGCTCCGTGAGGTAGGGGGATGGGGCGATGAGGCGTCCCTGGGCCTCGCTCTCGTCGTAGTAGAGCTGGAGGCTGGAGATGCCCATGAGCTTCTCCTGCGGGAGGTGGATGGGCAGCTCCTCTGCGTTCGCATGCGCGCGGCTCAGATCGGGTGTCTTGGGCTGGGCGAGGTAGGCGAGCACGGAGAGGAGGCCTATGCAGATGCCCCATACGCTCAGCCACGCGAGGAGGCGCTTGATCAGCTCGGCATTGCGCAGGTGGAGCGCCTCGATGATGAGGCTGCTCATCAGCCAGAGTAGCGAGATGAGGATGCTGCCAGAGATGAGCGCTCCCATGCGGTGGAGCTCGCGCTCGGGGAGGAGTGTCCAGATGATGGGGATGCAGGCGAGCAGTGCGATGAGCCCGCAGAGGGCGTGCGAGAGCCAGTAGGAGCGCAGGCAGTGACCGAGCAGCGCGTGGCGAGGAGGGGGACTGGTGGCTGGTGGGCTGGTGGTGGAGGCGGGCATCGTGGGGGGGAGGCTAGAGGCGGCGCAGGAGTTGTTCGTTGTTGATCAGATCCTCGGCGACGAGGTAGAGTGGACCTCGCTTCTCAAGGAAGCGGTAGGCATCGCGTGCGCTGTAGATCTCCGCGTGCTCGCTGATGATGGCGTCACGCTCGGGGGTGAGGTAGAGTAGCAGCGCGTCGGCATGCTCGGGGAAGCCCTTTTGCCGCCAGAGCTTGGCGGTGTACACGAGGCTCACCGCGTCGAACCAGGGGACAAAGCGACCGCTCATCGCGCCCTCGTGGGCCGCGATGCACTCGGCGATGAGTCGCTGGGCGGGGCGTAGCTGGAGGAGCTGCTCGCGCGTGTGGATGCCCCAGAGATCCTCGACGAGCTCCTTGAGCGTGGGCTTGGGGCGGTGCCGTAGCTCGAGGGCGGCGAGCTGGGCGGCGTAGCTGAGGTAGGGGTCGGGTGAGCGGCGGTACTTTTCTATATCGCTGCTCGCTCCTGCTCTGTCCTGATAGGCGAGCAGCTGGAGGAGCTTGCCGATGGGCTTGCCCGCGGCGCAGTCGATCATGTCTCGCTTGTCGGTGGGCAGTAGGCTCTCGAGCTTGGTGATGGCATGGCGGAGTCGATCGACGCGCACGGGCCAGCGCAGCTCGACGAGGACGTCGAGGAAGAGGGAGGGGTGGTACTCGAGGAAGTGCTCGCTGTGCCTCCAGTAGTTGAGCGCATCGATGCTGTCGCGCGCGACGTTCTCATCGAGGTCGAGCATGTAGACGAGGCTCGCGTAGAGGGCGCGCCTGTCCTTCATGGGTAGTCCGTAGTTGCCATGCCGCAGCAGGTGCTGGAGGTGCAGGTGGAGCTCGACTTGTGTCATGGGGGATGAGGGGCGCGGTGGTCTCTCAGGGTGGGCGGCGTGGTGGTTGCGATCGCGCCACGCGGCATAGGCGAGCAGATAGCTCTGCTGGCTGCGATCCAGCGGGCTGGTACTCAGATCAATGCCCTGCGTATGCTCCACGAGTAGACCGCTTAGCAGGGTGAGGGGGATGAGGATGGACTGATGAGATCTCATGGGCTCTGAGATACGTTATTCTAGGTTGGGGGCAAACTCTTGGCGGTGTTCGTAAAAGTAGTTGGCGATCGTCTCGTCGAGCTGCTGCTGCCAGCTGAGGTCTCCCGACATGATCTCATCGAGCATCTCGGGATTCTTGAGCATGGGGATGATGCGTCTGTACTGCTGGGCTGCCTGAGTCGCGCCTATCTCCTCCATCGCGGCGAGTAGGATGGCGATCTCGTCTTCGGCCATGTCGCCAAACCAGAGCTCCTCGAGTGAGGTGAGCAGGAGGGCTTTTTTCATGAAGGGGGACTGGGCGACGCGCTCATGCTTGCTCAGCCAGTTCTGCACGGCATGCTCCTCGGGGAGGGGGAGGTCGAGGGCGAGCAGGCGTGCATGGAGCGCTCCCATGCGCAGGGCGGGCTCGGTCGAGTCGAGGAGCTGCTCGATGACGCTTGCGTGATCGGGGCAGCGTGCGAGTAGCTCGAGGCACTCGGTGGCGAGCTCGTCTTGCTCCTCGGCCACGAGGGTGCTGGCGAGGTGGAGGATTTTCTCACTGGGGATGATCCAATCTGGCTGGGAGGCGATGGACTCCAAGATGGGGCGCAGGATATGTGACTCGTGGCCGCAGGAGGAGCAGGTGGTGCAGCCGAGGTGGGGGTGGTGGTGTCCTGTCTGCCCGTGTGACTGCACCGTGGCATTCCAGATGGGGAGGGCGTTGAGGATGTCGCGTGTCCTAGCTGCATCGAGGCGGTGGAGGATGCTCAGCGCACTCTTGAGGCCTGGCTCGTAGAGCTCATGATGGAGCATGGCGCTGCTGGGGCTCAGTAGGATGGAGGCGATACGCTCAAAGTCTTGCCTGTCCAGCTGGCTGTAGTCCGTCTCGGTCAGCGTCACGCGGCAGAGGGTGGCGAGCAGTGCTGTGTCATCCTCGGGGAGGCGGAGGGGGGGAGCCTCGAGGGGGTGTCCCTTTGCCGCCAGCTCCTCAAGTAGTTGCGGGCGTAGGCTGAGCAGATCGTAGGGGGAGAATCCGGGGTACTCCTCGTCCTGTCCTGTGCTGATATCGACGCGAGCTCCGCGCTCGAGCAGCGCGATGATCTGATCGACCATCTGCATCTCCTGATTCGTGTCTGGAGTCTGGCTCTGTGCGCTGAAGGCGAGTGAGAAGAGTGGCGTGCGTCCCTGCTTGTCGCCGAGGTTGATATCGGCACCATGCTTGAGTAGTAGGTCAATGGTGGCGAGCTTCTGCTCGACGGAGCCACGGCCGCTGCAGACGAGGGTGAGCAGGGGGATCTGCTCGGAGTAG
>CAYJID010000136.1:0-6117 GCA_964370135.1 uncultured Akkermansia sp.
TTAGCGATTCGTGTGGCGGATGATCTTGCCTGTCTGGAGGTAGACGATGTGCTCACAGATATCGGATGTGAGATCCGCGATGCGCTCGAGGTCGCGGGAGACGCCCTGTGCCTGCAGGTAGTAGCAGATGTTGCTAGGGTTCTGCAGGATGATGGTGCCGATCTGGGCGACGTTCGCCGCGTGGAGCTTGTCCGCCTCGTCGTCGCGGCGGATGACGTCGTGCGCCATCGCGAGGTCAAAGTCGCTCACCACCGCCATGGAGTCGCGCAGCATGCCCAGCACGACATTCTCCAGTGCGGAGAAGTCGATGCGTGTCATATCAGGCTGATCCTTGCAGAGGATGAGTGCGGGCATGCGGCGTACCGTGTGGACGGCGTAGTCGGCGATGCGTTCGAGCGCGACGTTGATCTTGAGGAAGGCGATGATGGTGCGCAGGTCGGTGGCGACGGGCTGGTGCAGCGCGAGGATCTTGAGGCACTCTTCTTCGATGCTGATCTCGGCGCGGTCGATGGCAGCATCTCCGCTGATGACCTGCTGGGCGATCTCAGGGCTGAGCTCGTCGACGGCTTGGATGGCGAGCATGATGGCTTTCTCGACCTTGGTCGTTTGCGTGATGACGTGCTTCTTGAGCTTGTTGATTTCTTTGATGAAATGTTCTTTCATGTCGTGAGGGAGGGGGTGGGGTTGGGAGAGATGAGGGGCGGGAAGAAGAAGGGATCAACCGAAGCGGCCGGTGATGTACTCTTCTGTCTTCTTGTGCGTGGGGTTGGTGAAGATGGTGCTGGTGTCGTCCTCTTCGATGATCTGTCCCTTGTAGAAGAAGGCGGTGCGATCGCTGATGCGTGAGGCCTGCTGCATGTTGTGCGTGACGATCACGATGGTGTACTTCTTCTTGAGCTCCAGCACGAGCTCCTCGATCTTGAGCGTGGCGACGGGGTCGATGGCGCTGGTGGGCTCGTCCATGAGCAGGACCTCGGGCTCGGCGGCGATGGCGCGTGCGATGCAGAGGCGCTGCTGCTGACCTCCCGAGAGCGCCATGCCGCTGGCCTTGAGCTTGTCCTTGACTTCATCCCAGATGGAGGCGCCGCGGAGGGCGGATTCGACGCGGTCGGCGATCTCGCTGCGTGAGAGCTTGTAGTGGAGACGCAGGGGGTAGGCGACGTTGTCATAGATGCTCATGGGGAAGGGGGTGGGCTTCTGGAAGATCATGCCCACGCGGCGGCGCAGCTTGAGGAGGTCGACGCTGGGGTCGAGGATGTTCTTGCCATCGAGTAGGACGGCTCCCTCGGCGCGCTGGCCACGGTAGAGTTCAAAGATGCGGTTGTAGATGCGCAGGTGGGTGGACTTGCCACAGCCGGAGGGTCCGATGACGGCGGTCACCTTGTTGGCTCGGATGTCGAGGTTGTTGTCAAAGAGTGCCTGTGTGCCGTCTTCGTAGAAGAAGTTGAGGTTGCGCACGGAGATTTTCATCTGCTCTTGAGCGGGCGTGGTGATGAGGTCGGAGGGATTCATGATTCTAGTTGAAAATTGATGGGATGTTGTAAAGAGGTCGTTGTGGAGGCAGGCTGTGCTTAGCGTTTGTTCTTGTCGCGGAAGAGGAAGCGCGTGCCGATGTTGATGATGAGGATGAAGGCGCAGATGACGAGCGAGGCTCCCCAGCCGATCTGGCGTTCTGCTTCGAAGGCGGAGTTCATACTCTCGTTGATGAAGACAGGCATGTTGGGCGTTGGCTGGGAGAAGTAGCTATTGGGCCAGCCAAAGGCGCACATGGCGGTGAAGAGCAGCGGGGCTGTCTCACCACTGACGCGTGCCAGTGAGAGCAGGACACCCGTCGCGAGGCCATTCTTGGCCGAGCGGGCGACGATGGCGAGCGTGGTGCGCATGCGGGTCATGCCGAGGGCGAGGGCGGACTCACGCAGGGTGTAGGGCACCATGGCGAGCATGTCCTCGGTCGTACGCATGATGACGGGGAACATGAGGATGGCTAGCGCGATGGAGCCTGCGATACCACTGGCACCTCCCATGGGCATGACGATGATGACCCAGACGAAGAGACCGATGATGATGGAGGGCAGACCCATGAGGACGTTCGCGCTGAAGCGTAGCATGGTGGCGAGCTTGCTGCCTTTGCCGAACTCCGAGATGTAGATGCCGGCGGCCATGGCGAGGGGTACTGCGATGACGGTGGCGCCCAGCGTGATGTAGATGGTGCCCAGCAGGATGTTGGCAATACCCATGCCGGCTTCTCCATTGGGCTTGGTCGTGCCCCAGAGGAAGTTGCTATCCATCAGCGCGGACTTGCCATTGTCCCAGACGCTGTAGAGGATGGCTCCCATGCCGCCGAGTGCGATGATGATGGAGATGATGGCGAAGCCGATGAGGATGATGTCACAGAGCTTGCGAAAGAAGAGGGGGCGACGTTTCATCGTGTTTTGCGTAGTCGTCATAGTATGTTCTTTTTAAAAAAATGGATGATGAGGAGAGGAGCTTTAGCGTGTCTCGCCGCGCTTGGCGCTCGTGAGGTGGAGGTAGTACTGAGAGAATACCTGGATGCTGAAGCTGAGCACGAGCAGCACGAGGCCGAGGGCAAAGAGGGCGCTGAGCTGCATGCCGTCTGATTCGGCGAAGTTGCTCGCCAGTGTCGCGGCGATCGTGGTGCCGCTGCCGAAGAGACCCTCGACATCACCCATGAAGCTACCGATGACGAAGACCACGGCCATGGTCTCACCGAGTGCGCGTCCCATCCCGATGAAGACACCACCGAGGATGCCGCGGATGCCGTAGCGCATGACGACGTGTGTGGTGGCTTCCCAGCGGGTGCATCCGACGCCGTAGGCGGATTCCTTGAGCATGGGGGGGGTCATGCGGAAGACGTCGCGCATGACGGCACTCATGTAGGGCAGGATCATGAGAGCGAGGATGACGCCGGCGGTGAGGAAGCCAAAGCCATTGTAGCTCTCACCGACGAGCCAGAGGAAGAAGTCTTTGATCCACAGGGGAAGCCAGCCAGAAGAGTATTCAGGATCTACGGTGAGGCTGCCTTGGAAGACCTCACCCTCCCAGATCATTTCAATCTGCATGAGGCTGGCGAGGAAGGGCTGGACGGTCTCATTCATGAAGGGCACGACGACGAAGAGACCCCAGATGCCGTAGATGACGGAGGGGATGGCGGCGAGGAGGTCGACGCCTTGGGAGACGGGCTTGGCCAGCCACTCGGGGGTCTCGGTCATGAAGAGCGCGGAGACGAAGGCGAGGGGGATGGCGAGGAAGAGGGCGATGAAGGTGCAGAGCAGCGTGCCTGCGATATTGGGCCAGGCGCCGTAGAGCTCCTGTGAGGGGTCCCACTCGCTAGACCAGAGGAAACCCAGACCGAACTTTTCCCAAGCATCAGCGGATTGGATACCGAGCTGGATGAAGATGCCTAGCACCAGCAGTCCGGCCAGAGAGGCGCAGATCATGCAGGCGAGTTTGAAATATTTGTCCGTACTTTGCATAAGTGTATGAGGGATGTGTGAGCGCGTGGGAGGAAGAGGAGGGGGGAAAGGGAAACAAGCGGCTGCTTGGAAGAAGCTCTTGCAACCAACATGTGTGATTGCAAGAGCGATTTGTAGTAGCTTACAAGAAGAAAATTACATCTTGGGCTCGACCTGCTTGATGACAGAGGCAGGGAGGGGGACGTAGTGGAGCTTGCCTGCGATGTCAGCACCCTTTTCGCTGAGGCACCACATGAAGTACTTCTTCATAGCAGCGCGCTTGGCGGCGGGAGTGTCCTTGCGGATGAGCACGTAGGTAACACCAGTGATGGGCCAGGCGTTGTCGCCAGGGATGTTGGTGAGTTCCATGACCATGCCTTCGGCCTTGCTCCAGTCAGCGGAGGCTGCGGAGGCGGAGAAGGAGGCAGGGGAGGCCTTGAGGTACTTGCCCGAGGCATTTTCGAGCTGTGTGGTGGCGAGCTTGCCTTCGACAGCGTAGGTGTACTCGGTGTAACCGATAGCACCACGTGTGGAGGAGACGGCTGTGCAGACGCCCGAGTTCTTGTGACCACCGACGGTCTTGCCAGGCCATTTGACCGAGCCACCCTGACCTACCTTGGTCTTCCACTCATTGGAGATCTTGCTGAGGTAGTTGGTGAAGATGAAGGAGGTACCGCTGGAGTCAGAGCGACGTACGACGGTGATGTTGATGGGAGGCAGCTTGACACCAGGGTTGATGGAGGTGATGGCCTTGTCGTTCCAGCGCTTGATCTTGCCGAGGTAGATGTCGGCGAGTACCTGACGGCTGAGCTTGAGCTCACCATCGGAGACACCGGGGATGTTGACGATGAGGACGAGACCACCCGTCAGCATGGGGAACTGGATGAGGCCTTCCTTCTCCTGATCAGCAGCGAGGACGGGATTGTCCGAACCTGCGAAATCAACTGTACCTGCCTTGATGGCGCGCAGACCAGCACCGGAGCCTTGGCTCTGGTAGTTGACCTTGTCACCACCGAGCTGGGTGTATTCGTAGGTCCACTTCTGGTAGACAGGGTTGGGGAAGGATGCACCTGCACCAGCGATGTCTTCTGCCTGTGTGAAGGAGGCGAGGGCGGCGAGCCCGACGAGCATTTTCTTGAACATAATGGTATGTCTATTTATTTATTAGTTTGGTTGATCTCTCGGCTGATATCCGGCGGATACACCCCCGAGAGATCAAAATTGTTGTGCGTTTCGCTTCTCAATTCTTTAGAAGTTCACGCGGAAGGCGGTGGAGAAGGACCAGCCAGTGTAGCCCTTTTCGCCCTTGCTGTTGGTGCCGTGTGAGTTGAGGTACTCAGCGCCGACCATGACGCGCATGTGGTCCGTGTTCTTGGGATCGACGTAGTAGTTCATACCCATGTAGAAGCCCTGAAGGAGGTCAGCGGTGCTGGAGTAGGTGGAGTTCTCCGTGTAGTAGTTCTTGTAGCACTTGGCGGCGTTCGAGCCAGCGGAGAGCTGGTAGCGGAAGACACCTTCGAAGTGGGGGCTAAAGCGGTAGGTGGGGATGAGCACGAGGCCAAAGACATTCTCGGCACCCTCATCACCGTCGATGACGTTGAAGCCAGCGATCGCGTCGGCGAGCAGCGTGACCTTGTCCTTCTTGCCCTGCCAGCTCAGCGAGATGACATCCTTGGCGCCGGGGCCTTCGTAGCCTACCTTGGAGGTGGTCTTGGCAGCACCGCTTGCGTCTACTTCGGCAAAGCTGTGCATGTAGCCCAGTGTGAGGCGGCCCATGTCGCCGGTTGCCATGCTGACGCGGGCACCGATCATGTAGGAAGCTTCGCTGTTCCAATCGGGATTCGCCCACTCATTGTCGAGCCCACCGTTGGCCCAGACGCCAGCCTGCCAGCCGTACTTGGCCTTCTTGTCGCTGTTCTTGATGGAGATACCCCATTGCTTGTCAGCGGAGAGCTGGTTGGTGATGCCGGAGCGCTCGATCGTGTTGATCTTGGAGCTGGAGGTGGCGTACTCGGCGAGGTAGTCGGCCTTGTGCTTACCGACGGTGAAGGAGACAGGCTTGAAGGTGCCTGTGATGCAGAGCTCGTCGAGAGAGTTGGAGGTTTCCCCTGCGTTCCAGTCGCCGTTGGAGTATTTGGCGACATCTTGGAGACCGCCGATGTTCCAGACAGCCTTCACCTTGAAGTTTTTGAAAATCTTTGCGTTCGCACCGAGGCGGAAGCGGCGGAACTCGCTGTTGAAGCCCTCGTCACCCTTGAGGCGGTCGTCATTGGAGGGGTCGAGCCAGTTCATCTGCCACTGGGCGCGGAAGGATACATTGAACTCCTGAATGTAGGGATTCTCCGCGTTGTCGCGCTGGGCGTCGAACCAAGCGAAGCGCTCGGGAAGCCATTCGAGGAAGTTGAAGTCAGCAGGAGCGGCTTCAAGGGAGGGAGCGCTAACAGCGGTGGTGGGAGCGACGGCATCAGCCTTGCCTTGGGCGAAGCCGAGTCCTGTGGTGCCCAGTGCGAGGGCGAGGGTGATGAGTGTCTTTGTGTTCATATGCGTTATTGTATTTTGGAGTCAAAGCAGCGCTTCGATGACATTAGTAAAACGCATTTCTCTAATTTTTGCAAGAATCGCACGGTGAATGAATCGCCACGTT
>CAYJID010000137.1:0-6096 GCA_964370135.1 uncultured Akkermansia sp.
GCCCCCCCCCCCCCCCGCCCCCCCGCCCCCCCCGCCCCCCCGGGCCCCCACTTCTCCACCGTCGCAAACGCGAAGCGTCCCCGCCCGCCACACACATCCCCCCCTCCGTCATCACCCCAAACCATGCTTGACAGCCAAGAAATGCTCTGATAATTTGTACATACATTGCAAAATAATACCATGAAAAAATACATCCTCCCCCTCCTCTGCGGCGGCAGCCTCCTCCACGCCCAGCCGCAGCCCTCGGCTATGGGCATTTTCGACCAGCTCCTCCCCACAGCCGCCCCCGCTGCGCGCAGTGCAAGCAGCCTCGCCGAGCAGCACCCCAGCCTCGCCGCCATCCCAGCCGACGCCGACCTCTGCCTCACCCTCTCCCAGCTCGACAAGAGCCACGCCACCCTGCTCACCCTCTCCCCCTCCTTGGCAGAGAACGCCACGCTCAGCGCCATCCTCCATGGCATCGACGACGCGAGCATCGCCCTGGGCAAGGACGGCATCGCCCAGCTCACCCAGCTGCTAGCCGTGCAATCTCTAGTCAAAAAAATCAACCACCTCCAGCACTATATCGAGTACAGCACCACCCACGCCCGCGCACTCACCCTTCCCGACATCATCATCTCCCTCCAGCTCAAGCCCGAGCTCATGGGACGCGCCAAGCAGCTCCTCGCCCAGCTCCCCCGCATGATCACCCCCGAGCTCAGCCTCCCCCTAGGACAGGGCATCTCCCTCTCGGACATCAAGCTCACCCAGCTCGGAGAGCATCAAGCCATCCAAGCCGTGCTCACGCTGCATGACCAGAAGAAGAACTACACCATCCTCTACAAAATAGACGGAAACAAGCTCACCCTCATCGGCAGCTCCCGCCCCGACACACACGCGACCGCACCCACGATAGCCCAGAGCATGCTCTCCAACCCACAGGCGCAGCAACTCCCCGCGGGCAAAGACGTGACCCTGCTCATCCAAGACCGCGATGTCATCATGGACATCGTCTCGATGGCTATCACGATCTTTGAAGGCGACATTATTATGCGCATCAGCGACGACGAACACAAGGCCACCGTCGCATTCAATAATCTTAAGCGAGCCCAGCTCCCCGCCCTGCTCCCCTACTTTGAGCAGGGACTCCAAGCAAGCCTCGCTCTCAGTCCCACGCCCGAGCTCGAGCTCAGCTGGCAAGACGCGCGCTACCGCTTCACCCCGACAGCGACCAAGGGATTTTCGCTCCATGCGAAGAGCGACTACTGGATCGAATCCAGCGCGGCCCAATTCCCCGATTTTGTGCCCCTCCTCAAGCAGATGTTGACCATCAGGCCGAGCGAATCAGCGGCAGGCTTCACCGATATGCTATCTGCCATCACCGCTCAGAGCTGCGTGCTGAGCTTGCGTGACAGCTATGCCAGGCTCGTCTACATCGGCATCAAGGACAAAGCGCTCGCGCGCAAGGGACTTGAAGCCATCGCACAGCAGGGCGCTACGATCACGTTCGATGCCGACGGGAGGCCTATCAGAAAGAAACCCGCTGCGGGATCACTCCCCGAGCACACCACACTGAGCGATCATGGATTCACCGTCTGCGGCAATCCCGAGCTTCAGAAAACCTTTGAACAAGCCCCCGCAGGCCCCACCCAAGCAGGAGTCCTCCTCTATGCCAAAAACAACAATCTCCCATTCCTCAACACCCTCTACGGACGCTGGAGCAACGAGGACAAGACCCACACCATCAAACTGCGTCTGACCAAATAAATCAACGAGAACAAGCATATCATGAAAAAATACCTCCTCCCCCTCCTCTGCAGCAGCTGCCTCCTCCACGCGGAGGGGCAGCCCTCCGCCACAGCCATGTTCGACCAGCTCCTCCCCGCAGCCACCCCCACCGTGAGCAGCAAGGGCAGCCTCGCCGAGCAGCACCCCAGCCTCGCCGCCATCCCAGCCGATGCCGACCTCTGCATCACCCTCTCCCAGCTCAGCAAGAGCTACGCCGCCTTGGCCTCCTACATCCCCGCCTTGGCAGGCCGCGCCCCGCTCATCACCCCCATCATTGAGGGCATCGACGACGTGAGCCTCGCTCTGGGCAAAGACGGCATCGAGCAGCTGACACAACTCAGCGCGGCGATGGACCTGCTTGAAAGAGCCGCACTTTTCAACCGTCTGGATCTCAAAGGAAGGGATGCGGAAATACGCAAGAAATTTAACACCTACAGCACGGCGCAGGCGCAGGCGATGACGCTGCCCGACATCATCATCTCAGCTCAGCTCCAGCCCGCACTCATGGCGCAGGCCAAGCTGCTCCTCGCCCAGCTCCCCCACATGATCACCCCAGAACTCAGCATCCCACTGGGCGACGGCAACAGCATCTCCGGCATCAGCCTCACTCAGATAGGCGACTACCAAGCCCTCCAAGGAGAGCTCACCCTCTACGGTCACAAGAAGAGCTACACTCTCCTCTACAAATCGGACGCGGACAAGCTGACGATCATCGGCAGCGCGCGCCCCGAATCACTAGCCAGCCCTCGCGCGACAGAGAACAGCATGCTCGCGAACCCACAGGCGCAGAGCCTCCCCGTGGACAAGGATGTGACACTGCTCCTCCAAGACCGCGATATCGCTATGGACATCGCCACGATGCTCATCACGATAGCGGAGGGGCGCGATCAGCGCTGGAGCCCCAGCGACGAGTCCGACGAGGAGGAGGCAAAACTCTACGCCCTCCTGCGAGCGAAGCTCCCCGCCCTGCTCCCCTACCTGGAGCAGGGACTCCAAGCGAGCCTGACGCTCGCGCCCAGCCCAGAGCTCGAGCTCAGCTGGCAGGACGCACGCTACCGATTCATCCCGACAGCGACCAGGGCTCTGCCCCACATCGCCAAGAGTGAGATCATGATCGAATCCAGCTCCGTTGAGCTCCCCGATTTTCTCTCATTCTTCAAGGAGCTCAACGCCATTCTTCTCGACGAAGAGGCGGCAGCTCTCATTGATATCTTTTCGACGACCACGGGGCAAGCATGCATCATTGATTGGCAAGAGGATGTGAGTGACACACTCGGCTACGTCGCTATCAAGGATGAGCCCCTCGTGCGCAAGAGTATTGCTTTTTTACATTCAAGAGAGCCTGACTACGTCTTAGCCGGAGATGGCAGTGGACGATATGTGCAGCACAAGCCAGAACCTGGCACTCTGCCTGATGACACCACCCTGTTGGATCACGGATTCATCGTTTGCGATGAGGCGGCTCTCCGAGATACCTTTGCCCAAAGCCCCGTAGGACCCGTGCAAGCAGGCATCCTCCTGCGCTTCAAGCTCGATAAGAAGCTGCCCCCCTTCAGCGCTCTCTACGGACGCTGGAGCAATGAGGGCAAGACCCACACCGTCAAACTACGTCTGACCAAATAAATCAACGAGAACAACTCTAGTATGAAAAAATACATCCTCCCCCTCCTCTGCAGCAGCTGCCTCCTCCACGCGGAGGGGCAGCCCTCCGCCACAGCCATGTTCGACCAGCTCCTCCCCGCAGCCACCCCCACCGTGAGCAGCAAGGGCAGCCTCGCCGAGCAGCACCCCAGCCTCGCCGCCATCCCAGCCGACGCCGACCTCTGCCTCAATCTCTCTCAGCTCAGCAAGAGTCACGCCGCCTTGACCTCCTACATCCCCGCCTTGGCAGGTGACGCCTCGCTCCGTACCATCCTCCATGGCATCGACGACCTGAGCCTCGCGCTGGGCAAGGACGGCGTCGCACAGGTGATGCAGCTCATCGCCGCGATTGATTTGTCGCAAGACCCAGACTTCTTGTCAGCGAGCGTCTCTCTTAGTGATGGCGTGGAGAATCCACGAGTTCAGCATCGCGCTTACTGCAGTGCTCTCGCTCAGAGGGTGAGCCTACCTGACATCATCATCTCAGCCCAGCTCAAGCCCGAGCTCATGGCACGCGCCAAGTCGCTCCTCGCGCTGCTCCCCAGCATGATCACCCCTGAGCTCAGCATCCCCCTAGCAGAGGGCATCAGCCTCACCGACATCACGCTCACACAAATAGGAGAACATCAAGCCATCCAAAGTACGCTCTCGCTGCACGGGCACAAGAAGAACTACACCATCCTGTGCAAAATGGACGGCGACAAGCTGACCCTCATCGGCAGCACGCGCCCCGAATCCTATGCCGGTGACCTCGCGACAGAGAACAGCCTGCTCGCGAGCCCACAGGCGCAGCAGCTCCCTGCGGACAGGGATATGACACTGCTCCTCCAAGACCGCGACACCGCTATGGACATCGCCGACTTCATCATGACCATGGAGCAGGGAATGGATATGCGCTGGGGAGGATACGATGAGGAGAATGCAAAAATCTATGCCCTCCTGCGAGCCGAGCTCCCCGCCCTGCTCCCCTACTTTGAGCAGGGACTCCAAGCGAGCCTCACCCTCAGTCCCACGCCTGAGCTCGAGCTCAGCTGGCAGGACGCGCGCTACCGCTTCATCCCGACAGCGACCAAAGCTCTACCTCTCATCTCCGAGAGTAAAGCCTGGATCGAATCTAGTGCCGCGCAGTTCCCTGATTTTGCTACCTTACTCAATCAGGTAAACAGCATCTCCCCCGATGAAGAAGGGGAAGCGGTTGCAAATATTATTTCTACCCTCACGGGGCAGTTTTGCGCGGTGACGATGTTTGGGAGCCGTAATCGTCTCAGATACTTCGGCATCAAGGACAAAGCTCTTGCACATGCGAGCTTTGAGACGATCGCCCAGCAAACCACCGAATATGTCACCAATGAAGATGGTGAGCTCGTCGCAAAGAAGGCTGCTGCTGGAGAGATCCCTGAGAATATAACGCTGACCGATCATGCCATCATCGACTGCTGGGTCCCCAAGCTTCAGAAAGCCTTTGAACAAGCTCCTGCAGGCCCCGTGCAAGCAGGCATCCTTCTGCGCTTCAAGCTCGGTAAGAACCTGCCCCCCTTCAGCTTCCTCTACGGACGCCTGAGCAGTGAGGGCAAGACCCACACCGTCAAGCTGCGCCTGACGCAATAAGATAAGCCCACCACCTGACAACAAAACCTCACTTCACGCACGAAGTGAGGTTTTTTTGGGGGAGAGGAAAGCTTCTCACTCACAGCGTATGCAAGCCCTCGCGGAAGCTCTTGTAGCGCAGCGTCGGCAGTAGCTCCGCGCGCATGCGGCTCGTATCCCCATAGTAGGACGCCTGACCGATGGTGATGAAATCGCGCGTCAGCGGACTACGGCAGCCCGTCAGCAGCGAGCAGAGCTCAAAGCCGCTCGCCGCCATCCGAATCATCCACAGCGGCATGACCCACGGACGCCACGTCCCCCATTGAGCCGTCGCCTCCGTCAAGAACTCTTGGAGCGACTGCACCCCCTCATCACCGAGATGGTAGATGCCGCGCGCCTCAGGCTTGAGTAGAGCCGCCTTCGTCGCGGCGAGAAAATCCTCCGTGGAGATCAGATGGATCATCGTAGGCTGCTTCCAGACCCCCAGCAAGCCATAGCGCGAGAAGAACCGCGCGGCATCAATCATCAGAATCCCACGCCCGTACACCATGCCCACGCGCAGGATGACAGGCTCGACGCGCGACTCGGCAAGGAGGCGTTTCTCCTCCTGCAGACGCGTGATGGCATGCATGGAGCTCGGCTTGCCCTCGAGTGACCCCCGCGCGGGCTGCTCGGGACTCGTCTCCCCCTCCACGTGAGGGAAGCTCACCAGCACCACGCGTCGCACCCCCGCCAAGACCGCCGCCTCCAGCAGATTCTCAAAGTAGGTGACATTCGTCGTCGGGAGGAATTGCTCAGGACGCCCTTGAAAGAGCACGCCAGCAAAGTGAATCACCGTGTCCACGCCCCGCAGCGCATCGGGCAAGGTGGCTTTCTCCGCGAGATCGACGCGGAATACCCGCGTATTCTCCGCCTCATCGAGCTGCTGCGGCAGTGGCTTGCGGTGGATGAGCAGATGGAGATTCACATCATCGCCCACCAAGTCATGCGCGAGCAGCGATCCTAGATTCCCCGCCGCGCCTGTGATAGCAATTGTTGGCTTTTCATTCATCATCCGACCATTCTAAAAGCACGCCCCCACGAGGTCAAGACAATACTCCC
>CAYJID010000138.1:0-6058 GCA_964370135.1 uncultured Akkermansia sp.
GGGGTGCGCTTGAGGTAGCCTTGCATGATGAGGAAGGGCTCGTGCACGTCTTCGATGGTGGATTCATCCTCGCCGACGGCGACGGCGAGCGAGGAGAGGCCGACGGGACCGCCGCTGAATTTGCCTATCATGGTTTCGAGTAGTCGCTTGTCCATCTCGTCGAGGCCGTCTTCGTCGATGTCGAGCATGCTCAGCGCGAGATGGGCGATCTCTTCGGTGATGCGGCCATCGGATTTCACCTGCGCGTAGTCGCGTACCCAGCGTAGGAGTGAGTTGGTGATGCGGGGGGTGCCGCGTGAGCGTCGCGCGATGGCGAGGGCTCCGTCGTCGTCGAGGGGGACTTGGAGGAGGTCGGCGGAGCGATGGAGGATGTGGCAGAGCTCTTCGGCGGTGTAGTAGTCGAGGCGGTTGATCATGCCGAAGCGCGAGCGCAGGGGACCTGTGAGCTTGCCCGCGCGGGTGGTCGCGCCGATGAGGGTGAACTTCGGCAGATTCAGCTGGATGGAGCGCGCGTTGGGTCCCTGATCAATGATGATGTCGAGGCGGTAGTCTTCCATGGCTGGGTAGAGATACTCCTCGACGGCGGGGTGGAGGCGGTGGATCTCGTCGATGAAGAGGATGTCGCCTTTCTGGATATTGGTGAGGATGCCTGCGAGGTCGCCGGCTTTTTCAATCTGAGGTCCGGAGGTGGTGTGGAGTTTTTTTCCGACGGCATGCGCGATGATGTTGGCGAGTGTGGTCTTGCCTAGACCCGGAGGACCGCTGAGTAGCACGTGATCGAGCACGTCGTCACGCATGCGCGCGGCCTCGACCATGAGTAGCAGGCGTTCTTTGATCTTCTCCTGTCCGCAGAATTCGCTAAAGGCGGGGGGACGTAGCGAGAGGTCGAAGGGGCTGCTGGTGGCTTCGCTGAGATGCGTGTAGAGGGACTGATCCATAGATGACTTGCGCCATCAGACTATCATAGAACGGGGCTAGAGTCAAGTGAGGGCTGCTTTAATAGAGCTCAAGCTCATCGAGGTAGTCGAGCAGGATGCGGCGCATGTCCTCGGCGGTTTCTTTCTCCTTTTGCACGCTATGCGAGCAGGGGACGATGCTCTCGGTGCCCCAGTTGATGTGGCTGCTCCAGTAGGGGACGGCACCATCGGAGCTGTTCGGTGAGTCGTTGTCTCCCTTGTCACCGATGATGGAGTGGGTGGGGACGTCTTGTACGCGCAGGCGTGCGAGCCCCTTGATGAAGGGGTTGCGAGGGGAGAGTTGCGAGGTGCTGGTGAACCAGTCGGTGATGCGCTTCGGGTGGAGTAGCAGGATGTCATCATGCAGGGTGACGACCTTCACCGTCTCACGTATGACGTCTTCGGGTAGCTTGATGATGCTGGCAATAAGCGTAGAGAGATAGTAGTCGGCGAGCGGGGCTCCTCGGTGGGGGGTGGCCATGTAGACGATGCGGCCTGCGGGGACGGGGCGGAAGAAGTGATTGCGGCGGAACCGCTCAAAGCTCGGATCGCTGAAGGGCGTGTCGATGTACTTCGCGCAGAGGTATTTTTCGCGCGCCTCGGGGGTGACGAGGGGGGCGATCATCTTCCACGGCTCTAGGGTTTGGCTGTAGTGGGTGATGAGTCCACCCATGGAGTGGCCGACGAGCACCTTGCGATCCCAGTTCTTGTTGCTGTGATGGGGGTCGACTTGGCGGCGTATCTCGGCGAGCGCGTGGCGGTACTTCGCCGCAGAGTCTGTCCAGCTATCGCCTGTCGCGTAGGTGAAGTACCAGAACTGGTAGTGACGGCGGATGCGGTCATTGATCAGCAGGCGATTCACCATTTGGTTGAATGTCTTGGGCGTGGAGAAGAGTCCATGCGTCAGGATGACGGGGATGCGGTTGGGGTCGTAGGACTCGACGCAGGAGAGACCGATGAGTTTCTTGATCTTGCCTGGGCGGAACATCCCCAGCACACGCCAGTCGCTCGGATCGGTCACGCGCCAGTAGACCTCGAGAGCGGCGGTGTAGTTCGCCGAGAGCAGGTAGCTTGTCTTCTTGTGCTTGAATCGCTCATGCTTGAAGCGCGAGAGCAGGTGCAGGCGTGGGCGCGGGGAGGAGAAGTCCATCACCGCCGTCAGCGTGCGCGCTGTCCCCTTGGAGCGGATGGCGTAGTCGATGCCCGCCTTCTTCGTCATCTCGGCGGGGACGATGCCGACGAGGGGGACGCCGAGTCCCTTGACCTCGTACTCATCATCAAGGCTGTCGATATCCACATCCGCTGCGGGCACGAGATCGCTGTAAACATCCGTCAGGTTGAGCTGCGCATCAGAAAAATCCTCGTACACGATGTCTATGTTGCGGGGGGAGAAGCTGCGCTTCTTCTCCAGCTTGTCGTGGAAGCGCACGCGCATGTAGCGCATGTAGTCGAGCAGATACGCATTGTATCGCTTCATCGCCTCGCGTCTGATCTTGGGGGATTGCGTCTGATCGGTCAGCAGCAGCCACTCATTCCTCCACGCAGTAAAATCCTGCTTCTTGGCGCGTCGAGAGTCGAAGTGGTAGTGCTCCGTATCCACGGGGTCACAGACAAGACTGTCGCTGCAAGCACTCAGCAAAAAAGTGCTGAGTAACAAATAAGTTCTGCCAAACTGTAGATTCCATGTCACGACTACGTTTATATCAAAGAAGAGCTTGTGGGTCAACCTAACGAAAGCGAAAAATCCACCTGTTTTACAAATAAAATCAATAATCCCTCCATGACCTAATAAAAGCTTGATTTTCTGCCGCATTTCCCTTAAATACTCCATGTCTTATTGTCATACCATGTCCACACAGTTTTTTCTCACCTCAACCACCCTGTCGCTGATGGCAGCCCTGAGCCTCAGCTACGCTCAGATGCCAGGTGGTGCCAAGCCCGCCGTCCTCGTCGCTCCTGTCATGTCAGGCTTTGACGTCATCGAGCGTCGCAGTATCGGGCACACCGAGGCCATCCGCACCGTCGAGGTGCAGACCGCCATCCAAGGCTATCTCAAGGAGGTGAAGGTCAGCAACGGCGCGCTGGTGAAGGAAGGCGACATTCTCTTCCTCATCGACCCCATCCGCTATCAGGCCGAGGTCGATCAGGCGAAGGCCACCATCGCCGAGCTCCAGCTGCGCATCGACTACACGAAAAAACACCTCGCCCGCCTCAGCGAGCTCGTCGAGCGCCAAGCCACCTCCAAGCAAGAAGCCGAGGACTACACCCACCAGCTCGAGAGCCTGCACGCCAGCATGGCCGAGGCCGAGGCCATGCTCACCCTCGCGGAGAAGAACCTCGCCGACTGCACCATACGCGCCACCATCTCGGGGCGCGTCGGCCGTATCCAGAACGCTGTGGGCAACTACGTCACGCACGGCACCCCGCTGGCGACCATCAAGCAAATCGACCCCATCTATGTGAAGTTCCCCCTTAGTCAGAACGACGTCTCGGGCGTCTTCCACGGTCACCGCGGGATCAAAAACGTCACCGACATCCACCTGCGCAGCGCCGATGGATTCATCATCCCCGCGCAGGGCAAGATCAGCATCATCGACAGCCAGCTTGACGCGGGGACAGACTCATTCACCCTCTGGGCAGAGTTCGACAACAAAGACGGCCATCTCACCCCTGCAGGCATCGGAGAGATCATCGTGCGACTCAACACACGCAAAGAAGTCATGCTCGTGCCCCTCACAGGCGTACGCTATGACTCCAAGGGTGCCTATGTCCTCATCGCGGATGAGAACTCCACCATCGCGCGCCGCGACGTCTCCGTGGGCAACGTCCAAGGCTCGCAACAGACCGTCTACGACGGCATCGAACAAGGCGACCAGATCGTCATTGACGGCGCGCACAAGATACGCGTCGGCAGCCAAGTCACCGCCATGGTGCACCAGCCCACCCACAGCGACGAGAGCGATGACATCACAGAATCTCAGAACGAAAACAAGGCAGAGGAGCAAAATGAACAAAAGAAACTCACCGACATCCTCGCCCCTGTCCCCGTCACCGCCTCCGCCCCTCAGCTCATCGTCGACCCCACCGTACTCAGCAGCCAAGGCGCGCGCCTCGAAGCCGTGCGCGAAGTCGCCCTCCAAGCCAAGGTCGAAGGCACGCTCACGCAAATCGCCTTCACCGAAGGCCACCGCGTGAAAGAGGGCGATGTGCTCTTCCGCATCGACCCCACCCGCTACGCCGCCACCGTCAAGGCACAGCAGGCCAAGATCCAGCAGCTCGACGTCCAGATCAAAGACGCCAAGGCCAAGTGGGACCGCCAGCAGTATCTCTACCAGCGCAGTGCAACGAGCTTGAACGACGTGGACACCGCCAAGCTCACACACGACCAGCTCGTCGTGCAGAAGCAAGCCGCCGAGGCAAAGCTCGTCATCGCCCAAGACGACCTCAAGCGCTGCATCATCACCGCCCCCCTCAGCGGCCTCATCGGACGCATCCCCTACACCGTCGGCAGCTACATCAAAGGCGACAACGAGCTCGCCACCCTCCTGCAGATGAACCCCATCTACGCGCGCTTCTCGCTCAGCGAGACCGACATCCTCTCCTACTATGAGAGCACGCGCAAGATGCAGCAAGAAGCCGAGCTCATCGTCATCGGCGCGACGGGAGAGAAATACGGCAGCACAGGCCGCATCGAGTTCGTCGACAACGTCATCCAGACCGGTACCGGCACGCAGAACTGCTGGGCCATCTTTGACAACCCCAAGGGCACGCTCAAGCCCGGTGCCGTCGTCACCATCGAGATACGCCGCAAGCCCGAGTACAAGCAACTCGCCATCCCCGCCGCCTCCGTCAGGACAGACAGCCAAGGCCACTACGTCTACGTCCTACGCCACGAGCGCGCCATAAAGACACGCGTCATCGCAGGCTCGACTGACAAAGACGGCCTCACCGCCATCTACGAAGGCATTACAGCACAAGACCTCGTCATCAACTCCAACTTCAGCATGATCACGCATGATGCGAAAGTCAGCGTCGCCAAGTAACACACACCGCCTCTAGTCCCCTTTAACACAAACCCTCCCCCATGTTTTCGCAATTCTTTGTCGATCGTCCGAAGTTCGCCTTCGTCATCTCCATCCTGATGATGCTCGCGGGGCTCATCTGCATCACCCAGATCCCCATCGCCGAGTACCCCGAGGTCTCGCCCCCCTCCGTGCAGGTCAGCATGACCTACTCAGGTGCCAGCTCGGAGGAGCTCGCCCAAGTCATCGCCGCTCCCGTCGAGGAGCAGCTCATCGGTCTGGAGAATCTCGAATACTTCTCCTCCAAGAGCAACAGCAACGGCACCTACAGCCTCTCGCTCACCTTTGCCGCTGGGGCGAATGACGACATGGCGCAGGTGAACGTCACCAACGCCATCAGCCGCGTCGAGTCCAAGCTCCCCGCCGAGGTCAAGCAGACAGGCTATCAGGTCAACAAGCGCAGCAGCGACATGCTCTGCACGCTCTGCTTTATGGGAGATCCGACGAAGATCTCCGACCTCGAGCTCACGAACTGGGTGCGTGCGAACGTGCGCGACCGCCTCGGCCGCGTCCCCGGTGTCTCCGAGTCCGCCATCATGAGCAACCGCAGCTACGCCATGCGCATCTGGCTGAAGCCCACCCGCATGAGCGCGCTGGGCATCACGCCCGCCGACGTCAGCAAGGCCATCCAAGAGCAGAACGTCCAAGCCGCTGCGGGCTCCGTCGGCTCACAGGACGACGACTCCTTTGCCACCTTCACCATCACAGCAACAGGACGCCTCAAGACAGTCGAGGAGTTCAGCAGCATCATCGTCAAGAATGGGGAGAATGGCCACATCACCCGCCTGCGCGACATCGCCACCATCGAGCTCGGTGCTGAGGCGAACAACGCCTACACCCGATTCGACGGCAAAGACTCCGTTGGCATCCGCATCTCGCGCACCAACACTGCCAATGCACTCGACACCGTCAAGCTCGTCCAAGCCGAGCTGACTGCCCTCGAAGCCAGCTTCCCCGAGGGCGTGAGCTGGTCGATGTCCTACGACCCCACCCTCGCCATCGAGGCGACGATGAAGGAGA
>CAYJID010000139.1:0-6037 GCA_964370135.1 uncultured Akkermansia sp.
AGATGACCTTGGTATGAAGCGACTGTGGTCACGATACGATTCTGACGGAGTGCCCTATTTTCTCGCGAGGTAAGATTTTGAGATGATTTTAGAGCTGGATTTTTTACGAATTGATGGCTCAGAGTGTCCTCTGAGACGAAAATTCGCGGAAAATGCAGCCTAAAAGCGCTCAAAAGCTGCCTCGTGAAGCGATTTTGCATATTTGCTTATTTAGAGTGACGAGAATTTAGAAGCCCCTAAATAAGTGAGTCAAAAAACATCGCTACACGAGTCCTGATCTCGAGACAATGTTCCAAATGGCGCGCGCGAAAAGAAATTTTCTCCCTCCCCACCCATCAGAGCATGAGCTTCTGTCACATTCCAAGCTTGACTAGGATGCGAAGTTCTGATTGACGAAAGGGGTGCACTCATTTATACTAGCCCAGAAGAATTATTTAGAAAAATATGAAGCTTGCACTAGACGCCATGGGTGGGGATTTTGCCCCGAAAGTCAACATCGAAGGAGCCAAACGCGCACTAGCGGAATTGCCTAACATTCAAAAAATCTTCCTCGTCGGCGACGAAGAGATCTTGAAAAAAGCCTGCCGCGACGCCGGTATTCTCGATCACGAGCGACTCGAGATCGTCCACGCCCCCGAGGTCGTCACGATGGAAGAGAGCGGACTGCTCGCCCTGCGACAGAAAAAACGCTCCTCCATGAGCATCTCAGTCGACCTCGTCAAGGAGGGCAAGGCCGACGCCGTCCTCAGCGCGGGCAACACAGGAGCCGCCGTCGCCGCCAGCACCATCAAGCTGCGCCTACTGCCCGGTATCGAGCGCGCAGGCATCGTCTCTCCCATCCCCAGCAACAAGGGCTACACCCTCGTCACCGACACAGGGGCGAACCCCGACGCGAAGCCCATCCACCTCGTCGGCTACGCCGTCATGGGAGCCATGATGTCGCGCTATGTCTACAAGCAGGGCGAGCCCACCGTCGCCGTCATGAGCAATGGGACGGAAGATGGCAAGGGGAGTGAATTTTCCAAAGAGACCTACAAGATCTTGCGCCAGCTCGCGGATAGCAAAAAGCTCCCCTTCAGCTTTGGGGGGAACTGCGAGGGGCATGACATCTTTGCGGGCGAGCTCGACGTCATCCTCACCGATGGCTTCACAGGCAATATCCTGCTCAAGAGTGTAGAGGCAACCGCCAAGACCTTCTCCTCATGGCTCAAGCAATCCATCAAAAGCAGCCTCATCGCCATGGTGGGTGCCGTGTTGATGAAATCCGTCTTCAAGCACATGAAGAATAGGCTCAATGCGGATGCAATAGGCGGCAGCCCCCTCATGGGTGTCAACGGCGTCTCCATCATCGCGCATGGCTCTGCTTCGAGCAAGGCGATATTCAACGCCATCCGCATGGCCGAGGAGATGTGCCAGAATAGTGTCAATGAACGCATCATCAAGGCAATGCAGCAGATCAATGAGCATGCTGCCCCTGAGACAAGTGAGCAATAAGCGGCAGGATGCGCGTGGGGCTCTTTTCACACGCGCCCTCTGACGGCAGCTCTTCAATTCTCGTTGCTCCATATCAGGGGACCTTGCAAAATTAGTTTTCAGAAATTGCAGATTTCGAAAATGCGCGTCACAGCACGGCTTTTGCTGCTAATTTTGCAAGATCCCCATAAGCAAATACCGCCTACAGGCATCTTTTGAGTGCCTGTAGGTATTTTTTTCCTTGTGAGCTCTTGTGTGGGGCTCTAATAGTCCTGCCTTATGAGCGTGAGATTCGTTGTTCTTTATTAGGGGGCTTCTATTTTCTCGCGAGGTAAGATTTTGAGATGATTTTAGAGCTGGATTTTGTACGAATTGATGGCTCAGAGTGTCCTCTGAGACGAAAATTCGTGGAAAATGCAGCCTAAAAGCACTCAAAAGCTGCCTCGTGTAGCGATTTTCTGTATTTGCTTATTTAGAATGACGAGAATTTAGAAGCTCCCATTAGCATTTGTTGTCATTAGATAAGGCTCTTCTTGACAGAAGTCGCATAACAGGCGATAATCACGCCATGCTTCTAAATCACGGTCGAGATAGTCATCAGTCACATATGCTTGCTTTCCAATCTTCACATTTAGAGCTCGTTAGGCCAGTACAGGATCTCATCAGCTCCGTTGATACAGATGCACCCGTGGGCAATGATCTCAGTGCGGTGAATATGTATCTCTTTGCCCAGAAGTATAACATAGAGCTTGCGATGGAGCAGGGGATTCTCTACCGATACTACGGGGAGAATGCACGCTTCGTCGGCTACGCGCTGCCCTATGGTGCGCGTGATGAGGCGCAGCTCGACGCGGCATTGGGTCGCATCGAGAGTGATGCCGCGCAGCGCGGGCGAGCGGCAAACTTCTGCCTGCTCACGGAGGCAGAGGCGGAGCAGCTGACGCGTCTGCGACCCGATTGTTATGAGATCTCAACGCGACGAGCAGACAGCGACTATATCTACTCGCGCGAGGCCATGGCAGAGCTGCCAGGCACGCGCTATCACAAGAAGCGCAACCGCCTCTCACAGACGCTGCGCAAGCTCGATGAGCAGGGGCATGTGTGGCGCGCCGTGCCGCTGGATGCCTCGACACATGGCGAGCAGATCCTCGCGATCGCCGCGAGCTGGCAGCAGCAGCATGAGCTCGATGCGCAGAATACACAGCTGGAGCTCAGCTACATCCAGCGCGCTCTGCGCGATTGGGAGACGCTGAGGATGCTGGGCTGCGGGATAGAGATCGACGGCGTGCTGCGCAGCTTTGCGATGTGCTCCTACTCGCGTGCAGGGGAGCTCAATACGCATTTTGAAAAAGCGCATCCCGAGTGGCGCATGCTCTACCCGCTGATCAATAGGGAGACGGCGCGCATGTTCTCCACCGCCCAGCGTATCAACCGTGAGGAGGATCTCGGGCATGAGGGGCTGCGGCAGGCAAAGCTCTCTTACTATCCTGAATATCTACTTGATAAATATCACGCCCAGCGCCTCTGATTTGTGTCCTCTGAGACGAAAATTCGGGGAAAATCCAGCCTAAAAGCACTCAAAAGCTGCCTCGTGAAGCGATTTTCTGAATTTTCTTATTTAGAATGACGAGAATTTAGAAGCCCCCTTTATGCTCTCCTCTATTATATCGCCGCAGAGCTGTGCGCAGTGCCGGTTGTGCTGTCATTTCGAACGGCTCAGTGCATGGGAGATGCCCTTCCTAGAGCCCTCATTGATTGAGAGTTATGAGCTAGATGGGGTGGCGATAACGCCACCTCGCGTGGAGGGGGGCAGGAGTTTTGTGATGGATTTTTGCCGCTGTGCTGAGGGGGGCAGTGAGCCCTGTCCCATGCTTGATCCTAGCTCGGGCTGTGTGAGGGAGCAGCAGCAGCGTCCCTTTGAGTGCTTGATCTGGCCGCTGCGTGTGATGGAGTATGAGGGGCGCGCGGCCGTGACTTTTTTTCGCGGCTGCCCTGCGCTGGCATCGCAGGAGACCCGCGCTGCCTTGCGCGATCTGGTGATTGGGCAGGGACTCGGGGCGCGGATACGTGAGTTCTATGATGAGCATCCGCAGTGCTGCCGCCAGTATAGACCGAGCTATGAGTATGTAGGAGATTTGTGAGCTGGCGGCATCGGCTATTTGCAGCTTTGCTTGCTTATCTTTTGACAAAAGGCAAGTGAATAGTGTATAAATACCTCCGTCATGACCATACCCCAGCATCTTGCTCAGCAGCTCAGTCAAGCCCTGCTCGACTGCCTCGGCGATAGCCTCCCTCCTGCTTTCCAACCCTCGATTTCTGCCTCACAGGATCTGCGCTTTGGCGACTACCAGAGCAATGTCGCCATGATGCTCGCCAAGCGTCTCGGCAAGCAGCCCCGCGCACTGGCCACCGAGCTCATGGAGCGCATGGGGGATAGTGAGATCGCGGAGCTCGAGATTGCGGGCCCAGGCTTCATCAACTTCCGCATCAAGCCCAGCTACTACGCCCAGCGCATGCAGGAGATGCTCGGCGACGCGCGCCTCGGCGTAGCACAGGTCAGCGACCCTCAGCACATCGTCATCGACTTCTCCGCGCCGAATGTGGCAAAGCCCATGCACGTGGGGCACATCCGCAGCACCATCATCGGTGACGCCCTCGCGAGGCTCGCCCGCTACATGGGGCACCACGTCGTCACCGACAACCACATCGGCGACTGGGGCACCCAGTTCGGCATGATCCTCTGGGGATGGAAGAATATACTCAACACCGCCGCCTTGGAGGAGAACAGCATCGACGAGCTCGTGCGCGTCTACAAGGAGGTCAACGCGCGCTGCAAGAGCGAGGATGGACTCATCGACATCTGCAAAGCCGAGCTCGTCAAGCTCCAAGCAGGTGACGCGGAGAATCTCGCCATCTGGACACGCTGCATCGAGGTATCGCGCAGCAGCCTGGACAAGATCTACGCCCAGCTCGACGTCAGCTTTGACTACTGGCTCGGCGAGAGCGCCTACAACGACGCGCTCGCACCTCTCGTCGATCAGCTCATCTCGGAGGGCATCGCTTGCGAGAGCGACGGCGCGATCTGCGTCTTCTCCGATGGCAAGCTGGAGCCAAAGAAGGACCCCTTCCTCATGCAGCGCGACGGCGAGTGGGTAGGAGTCCCCGCCATCATCCGCAAGGCGGACGGTGGATTCCTCTACGCGACGACGGACATCGCTACGCTCGACTACCGCAAGGAGCACTTCAGCGCGGACTCCATCTGGTACGTCGTCGGCGTGCCACAGGAAAAGCACTTCCAGCAGATCTTTGACATCCAGCGCATGCGCGGCATCGAGGGCGACTACCGTCACGTCGCCTTTGGCTCTATACTCGGCAAAGACAGGAAACCTTTCAAAACCCGCTCGGGCGACACCGTCAGCCTGCAAGACGTCATCGACGAAGCCATCGCGCGTGCGACAAAAGTCGTCGAGGAAAAAAGCCCCGACATGCCTGCAGAGGAGAAAGCGCAAGTCGCGAAGACCGTCGGCATCGGAGCGGTGAAATTTGCCGAGCTCTCACAGCACCGCCTGAGCGACTACGTCTTTGACTGGGACCGCATGCTCTCGCTGTCGGGGGACACAGCCCCCTATCTGCAGAACTCGTACGTGCGCGTGCGCTCCATCTTCCGCAAGGCGGGGGACGACGCGCTGAATACCACGGCGGAGCTCCTGCTGCAAGATGCGGCAGAAATCCACCTCGCGCGCATGCTCACCCGCTATAGCGAAACGGTGCCTGCCACGCTGGATGACTGCCGTCCGAACCTGCTGACGAGCTATCTTTACGACCTCGCGCGCGCCTTTCATAGCTTCTACGAGGCATGCCCAGTGCTGCGCAGTGAGGGCGCGGTGCGTGACTCGCGCCTGCTGCTCTGTGAGCTCACATCGCGTGTGCTCAAGCAGGGCATGGGGCTACTCGGCATCGGCATGCCTGACCGTATGTAAAAAGCTCAACATCGCCCAGCACGGCAGCATCACATGGCAGCGACACAACATGTGGTGTCCAGAACATTTTGCACTGCAAAATGAGACGACGAAAGGGCAGGACACCTCCTGCCCGGCCGAGCGAAGCGAGGTGATGAGGATAGAAACTCCTTTGGTGGCCGTCTGGGGGCCAGACCCCAGCGGGTGAAGGACAAATCGCACTGCGATTTGAGACGACGAAAGGGCAGGACACTTCCTGCCCAGCCTGAGCGTAGCGAAGGTGAGGAGGATAGCCCTTCGAGCGCACCGCAGGTGTGCGCCCACGGTAGAGCGGAGCCAACGGCTCCGCAGGGCGTCAGTACAGCATAGATAACCATGCGCCCGCGTGGCAAATCCAGCATGGCAGCAACGTCGCCAACTGACGCCCCCGTCCATCCCCGCGCGAAGCGCGGCAAATCTCTACCGACGCAAACGCGAAGCGTCACCACCGTCGTAGCAACAGCCTCGACGCGTCACCTTTGCCACGGTAGATTTTTGGCATGCAAAATGGCTTAAGGGGGCTTCTAAATTCTCGTCATTCTAAATAAGAAAATTCAGAAAATCGC
>CAYJID010000140.1:0-5941 GCA_964370135.1 uncultured Akkermansia sp.
CTCCCTTGCACTTGTCGCAGAGGCGACGGCAGAGACGCTGTGCCATGATGGCGCGTACGGAGGAGGCGATGAGGAAGCGGTCGATGCCCATGTCGGCGAGACGCGCGACGGAGGAGGGGGCGTCATTGGTGTGCAGCGTGGAGAGCACAAGGTGACCTGTCATCGCGGCTTGGATGGCGATCCCTGCGGTCTCGCCGTCACGAATTTCACCAATCATGATGATGTTGGGCGCCTGACGGAGCATGGCGCGCAGGGCGGCGGCGAAGGTCATGCCGATATCGGTACGGATCATGACCTGATTGATGCCAGCGAGCTCGTATTCCACAGGGTCTTCCGCCGTGATGATCTTCTTGTCGGGGCGGTTGATGTGGTTGAGGCAGGCGTAGAGTGTGGTCGTCTTACCCGAACCCGTAGGACCGGTGACGAGGATGACGCCGTCGGGCAGCGTGACGAGCTGGTCAAAGGTGGCCTCGTCATCGGAGAGGAAGCCCAGCTGGGGCAGACCGAGTGTGAGCGCGGACTTGTCCAGAATACGCATGACGACGGACTCACCGTGGTTCGTGGGCACGGTGCTCACACGGAGATCAATGTGACCGCCATTCTTGAGATCGAGTTCGATACGGCCGTCTTGGGGGACGCGCTTTTCCGCAATGCTCATGGTGGAGCTCATGACTTTCAGGCGCGCGATCATGGCACCGAGGAGTTTTTTGGGGTGATTGGCGACCTCGACGAGGCGACCGTCGACGCGGTAGCGCATGCGGACGCGGTCTTCCATGGGCTCGATGTGAATATCGGAGGCGCGCATGCCGTGCGCCTCGTTGAACATGGCATCAATCAGAGCGACGATGGGGGCTTCTCCTGTCTGGTTGGCGAGGTCGATCTCGGGATAGTATTTTTCCAATGCCTTGGTCATTTCAGGCATGGAGCAGACGAAGAAGGAGAGGTCGCGTCCGAGGAACTGGGGCAGGCTGTCCAGCGTGTCCATGTCGAAGGGGTCGACGATGGCGACCTGCAGCGAGTAGCCATCATCACCGATGGGGATGAAGCGCACGCGGCGTGGCAGCTCGGGCTTCACGCATTGGATGATGGCCGCGTCAACTTCGAACTGGGAGAGCTTCACATACTCCATCCCCGAGTGGTTCGCCGCCGTCTGGGCTAGATACTCGGCGTCAATGTATTTGTTTTCAAGTAAATACTCGATGAGGCCTTGCGTCGGGAGGAGATCCCCTCGGATTTGCTCGACAGTCATCGCGTCTATCAACTGATCTTCGATCAGCAGGTCTATGAGATAATTTTCGTTCGAATACACAGCTAGTAACGTTGGTGAATGTATGGATAATCGTTGTACGATAGAGTACTCATATCAATGTACAGGAAGAAGCCTCCCGCGTCAACCTCTCAGAGCCGATTTTCTTATTTATTCTGTACTTTTTTTGTTCCTGTCTCTTGGATCGCATCAGGGGGGCAGTGGCGCAGGACAAAGGGCGCGCCGCCGTGGCGTGGTGGGTAGAGATCATTCATCTCGACGCTATTGTTGCGGAAGGTGATGCCCGTGGCCGAGATGGCAAAGACGAGCGGCACGCGGTGAGTGAGGAAGGTGTTGTTCTCAATGAGGATGTTCTGATGGTAGGGGATCTGCTGGCGCTGGGGTTGCTTCACCTCAGGGTAGATGGAGATGACGCCCTCGGTGAATTGGTAACCTGAGGTGAGATTCTGGATGAATTGGTTATTTCGTATCGTCACGTCGAGGCAGCGACCGCTCTCGTACCAGCCCTGCGCATCGCCGGCGAGCAGGATGGCGGAGCCACTGCCCCAGAGGAAGCGGTTGTTCTCGACGAGCACGGGCTTGGGCGTGGTGAAGAGCGCTCCACGTGCGCGGTTCGTGTGGACGCGGTTGTTGATAAAGCGCACGGAGGGATACCAGTCCGCATTCTCCCACGCGTCACCCACGCCGATGTCAGCGGGCATGTCCTCCTCGAGGATGAGGCGCACGTGGCGCTCATCGAGTCGCTCGACTTGCTTCACACGCACGAGCTTGGGGTGATTCTCGAGCGTGGGACCTTTGATGAATTGCAGCGTCTCTCCGGGGAGCACCACCTCAAAGCCCACGGCCTGATTGTGCATGTAGCGTGAGATGATCTCGCGCGGGCTGCGCTTTTCCACGATGGAGAGGCAGGTGGAGTGGACATTGATCGCATCGTCCATCATGCTGTAGTAGACGCTATCGCGCACCTCGACGAGTCCTCGGCAGTTGGAGAAATGCGTGGCATCAGCCGCCGTGGTGTGCTTGCGTCCCTCGCGCAGGAGACAGCCTCCGCTGCGGATGGTGATATTCTCACTGCGCTGGGCGAGCAGCGCCATGCCCTGCGAATCATGGAAGATGACTCCCGTCAGCGTCGTGTCCTTGCAGCGGTAGATGACCATGGCAGGGTGGGGGCGTGCGTAGCTGCGCAGGATGAGGGTGTCGCCCTTTTCCAAGCCTAGTGAAGCCGTGTCTTGATGGAAGAGCACCTCATTGTCTCCCACGAGCTCCGCCTGAGGCGTCCAGACAAGATCGCCCGAGCGGTGGAGGGGTGCCATGCGTCCGTTGGGCTTGAAGGCGGCGGCGTTGTTCACCTGCTCCTGCCAGTCGAGCCCCTTGTTGTAGAAGCGGCCGTTTTCCACCTTCCAATCAAAGATCTCGGGTGCGATGCGCACGCGTGTCTTGCCCCCTGCGTTGTCGATGATACGCGCCTCGGTGCTGTAGGCGGTCTTGTAGGCGATATGAAGGTTCTCGATGGTGACATTCTCACTGTCCATGAGTAGCACGGGCTGCATCTTGCCGTGAAAGACAAAGGTGCTGCCCTGTGCATCAATCTCCAGATTACGCATATTCACCAGCGGCACGCCCACGGGGTGCATGTCCTGCTGGTCATGGTTGGAGGTGTAGTAGCTCATCCCCAGCGCGCCTGCGGGGTAGAAATGGTACTCGCCCTTGGGGATGATGATGTAAGCTGCCTGCGTCTTGCGGGCGATCTCGATGATGCGGCGCAGATCAGCCCCCGAGTCGTGAGTGCCCGCGCGCAGACCTAGCTCGTCGGCACGGAGGGGATTGGTCTTTTTAATGGAGGTATCCTTGTTGAAGCCTTTCCATTCGAGCTGGCTCCAGCCGAGATTGTTGGCATCGAGGCAGAGCAGGTAGAGCCTTGTACTCAATCGGGGAATGGGGATAGAAAAAGCCTCACCCGCCTTGCCCTCCCAGAGAATCTTGCTGCCAGAGAGGATGCGAAAGACCGAGCCCGCGCCCTCGGGAGCTCTGCCCGAGAGCTGCGTGGCAGTAGTGACCACGTCGAGTGGCACCATGCGCCGCCCCGACTGGGCGATTTGCTCTGGAGTGGGGGAGCTCGCCAGCGCGTGGCTAGACAGGCAGAGCGTCAGAGCGGCGATAGGGGTAAGAGAGGAAAGCAGGAAGTGAGGGCGCATGTTCTAACCCTAGCATAAGATAAAGGAAGATGACAAGCGTAAAATCAAGCCCCTCCCTCGCTATGAAGATCAGACCCGCCGCGCCGCAAGAAAATAACCGCCCTCGCCCATTTCCTGCTTCACTTCATCGCCGTGTTATGTATAATAATGTTTGAAATATAATCATGAGCATGAATAATCAACGCATCCACACCTAGCACAGCACGCATGCACCAGTCATCCCCCCACCGCAGCAAGTCGCGCTGGATCATCACACTACTCACCCTGTGCTTGACTCTGATCCAGTCCCAGCCCCTTCACGCCACCCCCTCGGCAAGCGAATCACCAAGCCCCCATCACCGCCAGCAGCCAGAGCCACAAGACACACTCCAGCAGCTCGTCACCACACAGGCAGACCTGATCATAGCACTACAAGCGCAGCTAGCCGCAGAAAAAGCCCAACATCAGGCAACGCGACAGACACTAGAAACGCTCAAAAAGAAACACGAGCTCACACCCGCACCCGCACCTCCAGCCCCCGCACCATCCCGCTCCTACACATGTAGCTATCCTCAAGAGGCTGACGACGCTTGGATCGCTCCGCAGAGCGACCTCATTGCCCTGAGCTCTGCGGATGGCAAAATTATCTCCCTCTACCGACTAGCAACAGGGGAGAAAATCGCCTCCATACAGCATGAGGGCGACATCAACCACGTCGCCTTTTCTCCCGATAGCAAGCTCCTCGCGACAGCCAGCATTGACAACACCTCCAAGCTCTGCCATATACACGCCCGATGCGCCATCGACACCTTCAAGCACGATAGCTACATCTGCGACATCGCCTTCCCCTCCTCCCCCAAGTACTTCCTCCGCGCCACGACAAAAAAACTCCACATGCTGCCTCTCCCGTGATCCAACGAGGACGATCTCTTCACAAGCCCTGTGGGCTTGTGAAGCATATCTATACGTGTTATAAATATAGGGGGCTCTTTCTCTAGAGCTAAAATTTTGAGATAATTTTCGAGCTGGATTTTACTCGAATTGCTTGTCAATTTGAGACCAGAGCTCCCTACGACACCTCGTGGGGGAAAAAGCGACGGAAAATCCAGCTGAAAAGCGCTCAAAAGCCGCCTCGTGGCGTCAATTTTTCGATTCGCACATTTAGAATGAAGAGAAGCCCCCCCTATAAGCTAACACTCCTCTCATGATAGACTCCTCCCCCTCTTCCACTTCCAGCACCTACTCGGCTGCACTCGCGGTCGGCTCCACGGTCGCTCACTACACCATCAGAGCCGAGCTCGGGCTGGATGCTTTTGGCATCGTCTATCCCACCACAGAGCAACACGGCATCGTCGTGCAGCTACTATTTTCCGATACTTGATCCACCATGCACAAGCTCGTAAGCATCGCCCTCGGAGCACTCGCCCTCAGCTCCTCACTACTCCCTGCGCACACGCAGAAGGAGAGGACGATAGAGAGTCTGGCACATTCGGAGCATTATGAGTTGATCATCCAGCGACTAAACTCACTTCGCGCCACACTACCGCTTGAATCGACGCATCACGGCACGCTCGATGAGCTCCTAGAAGAAACGCACGAGCTGATGGAGCGAGAGAATGAGCTGAAGGAATTGAGAGTAAGACTGCGCCCCTATTTTGAAAGACAACAGAGGATCCTCCGAACCATGCAGCAGCACGAGGATAGGCAATCAGACTATGTAAAGCGGCTCAAGGAGCTACACGGATTGCTGGATCAAGATCCTCTGTGAGCGCATCCCCTCAGTCCTCGCGCGGGTTGGATGTCGCGCGCGCGCCGTCGTGCGCGATGACGACGATGAGCAGAAGCCCGAGCAGCGTGATGCTCGCAAAGCTGCCCAGCACGAGCAGATAGGGCGGCTGCACCATGCCCTTGATGATGAGGGGCGCGGCGGCACTCGCGAGCGCGAGGAGGCTCGCCCCCATGCCGAGCAGCAGCAGCTGGGTGTTCTCCATGATGATGAGTCGTGCCAGCTGGCGCGTGGAGTAGCCCGCGACGCGCAGCAGGAAGAACTCATGCTGCCTCAGGCTCAGATGCTGCTTGATGAGCAGCACGAAGCCCACGCAGCCCAAGGCGAGCGCGATGCTACCGAGCGAGAAGAAGATCATGAGGTAGGTATTCTGCACGCTGTTAAAGAGATTCAACCTATCGGAGGCGAGTCTGAATGACACGCCCTGCCTATCAAGTCGCTCGCTGATCTGCTTGATGTAGGGCTTCGCGTCAAAGTCGAGGAGCAGCAGGCGGCTGCCGCCCAGATACGGGTACATGCGCTGGAGATTTTTCTCTGAAACGAGCACGTAGCCTTGGAAGATACTTTTGCTCAGGGCGGCGACGAAGCGCAGTCGGTATTCTTTCCCATCGCCCGCGAGGTAGCTCAACTCCTCGCCGACGCTCTTGCCGAGGCTCCATTGGATGACCTCGGCATCGGCGATGACAGGAATCACGTTGTCCCCCAGATCCTCTT
>CAYJID010000141.1:0-5930 GCA_964370135.1 uncultured Akkermansia sp.
CGCCCCACCACGAGGCGATGAAGGTAATCGAGAGAGCCCAGAAGGGCAGCGTGCGCCCTGCAAAAAAGTAATCCAGCACGTTTTCATTCTTCTTCTCACGAGAGACAGCGACGAGGAGAATGACAAAATAGAGAAGCAAGCCCGCGAGGGCGCAGAGTTGAAGCGTAGACATATGATGAAATAAAAAAAATGATACAAACATGCCACAGGGCAATAGGGGATCTTGCAAAATGAGCAGCTTCGGATTTTGCTAGCAGTTTGGATGAGAATTTGTGGCGTTTGGGTGCACATAGCGAGCTATGTAAGCCCAAAAAGCCGCAAATTCTCGCCAAAATGCTGCAAAAGACGTGCTGTGGCGCTCATTTTCGAAATCTGCAATTTCTGAAAACTAATTTTGCAAGGTCCCCAATAAGTCTGGCTCAAATATGCGCTCCATTATAAAGCTCAAATATCATCTGTCAAGCAGCACACCCTATCTGCTAGAGCTTTTCGCCTAACAAAAAGAGAAATTCAGACTTGCTATTTAATAGTTCTCTGCCTATAATCGTGACACTTGTCATCATGCTGAACATCCCTAATTGCATCACCTTGGCGCGTCTCGCCCTCGTCGTCGTCTTCACCCTCGCGCTGAGTATCCCCTCGACGCCTGAGGCTGTCGCCATCGCCAAAATCATCGCCTGCTGGTCCTTCATCATCGGGGCCTTCACCGACTACCTCGATGGCTACATCGCGCGTCGATACAATCAGGTGACGAACTTTGGCAAGCTCATCGACCCGCTCGCGGACAAGATCCTCGTCTGCGCTGCCTTCATCTACCTCAGTGTGATCGGCGTCTGCCCCTTCTGGATCACCATTCTCATCATGTTCCGCGAATTCCTCGTCACAGGCCTGCGCCAGCTCGCCGTGGAGAAGAACATCGTCATCGCTGCCGACCGCTACGGGAAGTGGAAGACCATCTTCCAGCTCGGCTACTGCATGATGGCACTCACGCAGCTCGCGCATGCGCAGTCCGAGATTGGCTTCTTTGCCTTCTTTGCGCGCGGGGATTTCAGCATCTACTTCACGCAGTTCCTCCTCTGGGGAGGCGTGGGACTCACGCTCTTTAGCGGCGCGAACTACTGCTACAAGTCGCGCCACCTGATTGATTAACTACCAACAACGCCCTCCTCTACCCTCCATGGCGTCCCCCGAGCACTCCGATCCCTCAGCATCTGCCGAAGCCACCGACTCCGCCGACACGCGCACCATCCACCTGATGAGCGACACGCTCGCGAGTCAAGTCGCCGCAGGTGAGGTCGTCGAGCGTCCCGCCTCCGTCATCAAGGAGCTCGTGGAGAACAGCCTCGATGCCGGTGCCACCAGCATACGCGTCGACATCGAGCGCGGCGGCATCGCGCTGATGCGCGTCACCGACGATGGCCGCGGCATGAGCCACGAAGACGCCCAGATGTGCCTCATGCGGCATGCGACAAGCAAGATACGCGACTTCGGCGACCTCTTTGACATCCGTCACCTCGGCTTTCGCGGCGAGGCGCTGCCCAGCATCGCCTCTGTCTCCCAGATGAGCATCACCACACGGCGCGCCGACGATGTCGAGGGCACCCAGATACGCGTGCAGGGCGGCATGGCCGAGGAACCGCGCAACGCCGGCTGCGCGCCAGGCACCTGCATCGAGGTCGCCGAGCTCTTCTACAATACCCCTGTACGCCGCAAGTTCCTCAAGAAAGACGACACCGAGGCCGCCCACATCGAGCAGCAGCTCATGCTCCACGCGCTCGTCTATCCCGAGGTACGCTTTGTCTTCACGAAGCAAGGGCAGACCGTCTTTGACACCGCCGCGACAAAGGACCTGCGCCAGCGCATCGCCGACTTCATGGGGCGTGAGCTCGCCCGCGAGCTCATCGAGATGGAGCCCACGCAGGCACCCGGCGTCTCCATCTCAGGCTACCTACTGCCCCTGAGCGCGGCGAAGCGCAACCGCCGCCTCCAATTTCTCTTTCTCAACGGCCGCCCTATTGAGGACAAAATGCTCATGCGCGCCCTGCGCGATGGCTTCGGAGGACTGCCCACGGGGCTGCATCCCACCATCTTTCTCTATATCAAGATGGACCCCGCCCTCGTCGACGTCAACGTCCACCCTGCAAAGAAAGAAGTACGCTTCCGCCGCATGAACGACGTCTGCCACGCCATCATCGATTCCATCCGCGTGAGCCTCAGCCGCCACGCACGCCAAGGCGAGGAAGAGAACAAGCAACAAATCCCCAACAGCGCGCCTCCTACACCCAGTATCCCCAGCCTCCCCCAGCTGCTCGCTGCCCCCACGCAGCTCCCCCCAGCATCACCGACGCCTGCGCCCAGCGCGTCCACCACGCCCCTGCGCCCTCTGCTGCGCCCCCTCGTCCCGCGCGAGCGACAGACGCGCCTCCCGCTCCCCGACGCCACCCCTGAGCAGCTCTCGCTGAGCCCCGAGCCCGCTCCCCTCACCTCCTCGCCGCCCGCGGCACAGGATCCCGCCCCATCTGCCCCATCTGCCACCCCCTCTTCCCCGACGAGCTACCCTGCCATCAACCAGCAGCTCATCACCGAGGTCCCCCACTTCCGCCACATCGGGCAGCTCGATGAGAACTACATCCTCTTTGAGGGCAAGGAGGGACTCGTCATGCTCTCCCCCCGCGCCGCACGCGAGCGACTCATCTTTGAGCGTCTCCTCACGAGCAAGAAGCGCCCCATCGCCTCCCAGCAGCTCCTGCTGCCCGTCCTCATCGAGGTCGACGCACGCGACATGGGCACGCTGCGCGAGCTGCTCCCCCAGCTCACACAGGCGGGCTTTGCCGCCAGCATCTTTGGTCAGCGCTCGCTGCGCATCGAGAGCCTCCCCACCCTGCTACGCATCGACGAGCTCGAGGATTTCATCCTAGAGCTCATCGAGTGCTTCAGCTCGCGCGGTGACGTGCGCCTCGGACGCTCACGCAATCCCTACGAGACCTTCATCACCAAGCTCGCCGCCCAGTACGCCGCCCAAGAGAGCCTCCAGCCCTTCTTTGCCGCTGCGCATCAGCTGCTCGGTGACCTGCTCTGCTGCGAGATCCCCTACTGCACGCCCACGGGCAAGCCTACCCTCGTTCCCATCTCGCTCAACGAGATCAAGCGCAAGTTCCAAACCCGCTGAGAAGGTAGGATTATCCGTTCCGCGCTTGACAGCTCACACACAAGCAGCTAGAATAGCGTATTACCGACACTAACAACATTACCTATACATTCATCATGCGTACCCTCGTCGAAACCATTGGCAAATATCTCCACACCGTCACCGAACCCTTCCTCACCAATGCAGGCTCTGCCGAGCTGCGCGTCGCGCGCTCCAATGAAGGAGACCTCATCCGCTTCCGCCTCATCCTCGAGCAAGAGGACGTCGCACGCGTCATCGGACGCAACGGCATGACCGCCTCCGCCATCCGCTCGCTTGCGAAGTCCGTCGGTGAGCGTCACGGCGTACGCGTCGTCGTGCACATCCTCTCCCAAGAGGAAGCTGCACTCGACGCCGCCTCCTGATCAAATATCCCCAACTACCCTATGCAAGATCTGTTTGGCGACCAGCAGCGCCCCACTCTCGCCGCCCGCATCCTCATCGACGGGCTGCAAGAGATGGTGCTCGACTACGCTATACCAGAAGACATCAAGCACCTCGTCGCGCGCGGCTGCCGCGTCGAGGTCCACATGCGCCAGCGGCTCGTCTCGGGCACCATCCTCGAGCTCGCTGCACCCGATCCCGACTGGGCACACCGCCTGCGCCCCATTGCACGCCTCGTCGACGAGCAGCCCGTCATCTCAGAGAAGCTCATGGACCTCGCCGAGTGGGCATCCAGCTACTACGCCGTGCCCACCGAGCAGATGATACGCTGCATGCTCCCGCTCGCCGTGCGCCAAGAAAAGCATGACGAGAAGAAGCGCAAGATCGCCATCCTCCAAGACTGGCCCAGCGACGAGGAGCTCAACAAGATCAACGCCCGCGCCCCGCGCCAAGCCTCCATCCTGCGCTACCTCCACCAGTCTGAAGACAAGCGCGCTCCCCTCAGCGAGATAGGCGGCAGTGCCGCGCTCACCCCCTGCCGCGCGCTGGAGAAGCGCAAGCTCATCCGTCTCGAGGAAGAGACCGTGCACCGCGACCCCGTCGGCGATGAGACCTTCTCCAAATCAAGCCCACTCACCCTCAACGTCGAGCAGCAAGCCGCCTACGACGCCATCCTCCTTGAGCTCGACGCCGAGGACAAGAAACCCATCCTCCTCCAAGGCGTCACAGGCTCGGGCAAAACAGAAGTCTACCTCCAAGCCGCCGCCGAGACCATCGCGCGCGGCAAGGGCGTACTCATCCTCGTGCCCGAGATCTCGCTGACACCGCAGACCATGGCGCGCTTCAAATCCCGCTTTGCCGATGACCCAAAATCGGTCGCCATCCTGCATAGTGCCATGAGCGACGGTGAGCGATTCGACGAGTGGCACTCCATCCGCCGAGGCGTGGCACGCGTCGCCATCGGCCCACGCTCCGCCGTCTTCTCCCCTGTCAACAACCTCGGACTCATCATCGTGGATGAAGAGCACGACAGCTCCTACAAGCAGGAGAACAGCCCGCGCTACCACGCGCGCGACCTCGCCGTACTGCGCGCCCACATGGAGGGCGCCACCATCGTGCTCGGCTCCGCGACCCCCTCGCTCGAGAGCCATCACAATGTACTCAAGGACAAGTACAAGCTGCTGCGCATCGACCAGCGCGCCGACGGACAGCGACTCCCCCTCACCCGCGTGCTCGACATGCGCACCGAGGTCAAGGACAAGCAATACCTCGGCATCCTCAGCGAGCGACTCCGCGTCGCCATCGACGAGCGACTGGCAAAGAGCGAGCAGGTCATCCTGCTGCTCAACCGCCGCGGCTTTGCCCGCTCGCTGCAATGCGAGGAGTGCGGCTACGTCGCGCACTGCGAGCACTGCGAGATGCCCATGACCTACCACCTCTCGGAGAATAGACTCATCTGCCACATCTGCGGCTACCGCGCCGTCGTCACCCCGCGCTGCCCCAGCTGCTCGAATGCCGAGCTCAAGCTCATCGGCTTTGGCACGCAAAAGGTCGAGACCGTGCTGCGCCGCGCCTTCCCCAAGGCACGCCTACGCCGCATCGACGCGGATGTCACCTCGCGCAAGAACGCGCTGCGCGACATCCTCGCCGACTTCCGCGCGCATCGCATCGACATCCTACTGGGCACACAGATGATCTCCAAGGGGCTCGACTTCCCCGGCGTCACCCTTGTCGGCGTGCTCAACGCCGATCAGGGGCTCAATGCGCCCGACTTCCGCGCCGGAGAGCGCACCTTCCAGCTGCTCACGCAGGTCGCAGGTCGCGCGGGACGCGGCGAGCTAGATGGAGAAGTCATCATCCAGACGCACAGCCCGCATGCCCCCGCCATCCAGTACGCGCGCCGGCACGACACCGACGGCTTCTCCGAGCATGAGCTGGGACTGCGGCAGGTGCTCCAGCAGCCGCCCTACACGCATATGGCCATGCTCACGACGCGCTCCGAGAGCGAGAGTCTCGCGGAGTTCTCCATCAAATCGCTGCACCAATTTCTCAGCAAATCACTCCCCGAGGGCGTCCAGCTCAGCGAGCCCATGCCCGCCCCACTGCCCAAGGCGCACAGCCACTACCGCTTCCAATGCACGCTCATGGCGACACGCGCGCGACTGCTCACCCAGCTCGCCACCGCCGCCATCAAGCACCTCGGCAACCCCGAAGACGTGAGCATCAGCTACGACCTCGACGTCTATTCCTTCATGTGAGGTTGCGAGTCGCTGCAGCCGAAAGCAAAAGATGCGAAGCATCTTGGATTCTTAAGCCGTTTTGCGAGAGAGCAAAACGAGACGAAGAGAGCCCAAGACAC
>CAYJID010000142.1:0-5888 GCA_964370135.1 uncultured Akkermansia sp.
GTGCTAGCTATATTATAGATAATGAAGCACTTCTTTCTACTCCCTGCCCTCTTGCTCTCGGCGCATGCCGAAGAAAATCTTACGATCAATCAAGCTCTCAATCATGCTGAGCAGCAAGAGCTTCGGCGATTCCTCAGCGAGGATGTCAGTTTATTTCGCAAAGAGCCCCCTCTTGATCTCGTGATATCGCAAGCACGCACGACGCGTATTCTTAATAATGGCTACTGCCTCATTGAGATCAGCGTCCCTCGAGCGAAGGATGAATCCCCCCTCACCTTTTGCCTCATCTGCCGTCTTGAGGGTGACAAGTTCCGCCTCGTTGATCTGATCCGATCTACGGAGTCACAAGCCAAATGCTTTACCTACACGCTGAGCAATCGCAAACTCAGCATCAGGGATGCTAGCGGTACGCTCAAGCGTAGCTTGCTACTGTCAGATCCCTCGCTTCTCTCCCTGTTTGAGGCTCAGGAATACATTAAGCTCAAGAGGGGATTTGAGCGCGAGGAGGAGGAGCGGCAGTGCGCCGCTGCCCTCAACACACTCCAGCACAAATGGGGCTTCTTTAGCTCAGCTGAATTGGTACAATTCGGCATGACTGCTGATTTTGCTGGAGGGCGCTACTGCGTCTTGCAAACCGATTACGGCAGTGGCGCCTACCTCGCTCTAGTCGTCGTCTTCGAATACGCGAAGCAACCCCACGAGGATGGCACGCGCGCCATGCGTGTGATCGGGCACTACATGAAGGGTCTAGGCACCCCTCCACGTTGGCACTACTACTACGGGAAGAACGAGCAGACATTCTCCATCTGCGATGGCGTTGGCAAGCTCCTGTATCAATTAAATCTCGTCACGGGAAAAGACACCCAGTCGTCACCCTACACCCTGTCGCCCCCCTACACGCTGCCCAGTGAGTTGCCATGATGAGGCAGCCCCATGCGAGCTTTTTTTGGGGGACTTCTCAGCCCAGAGAGAATGGAGAAGTCCCCCTTCAAGATCTCGTTAATTGCTGCAACTGAGGCCAGCCTATGAGACAATTTTGTAGACGCGTCCTTCTCGGCGTGGGAGAGGGGCGGGCTTGCCCCCATCGCGGTAGCCGAGGATGACCTGCTCAATCGCCTCGTAGCCCTCGGGGATGCCGAGATCGCGAAGCAGAGCCTGTCCATATTCGGATTCGAAGGTGGGCTGTGCGCGAGAGATGCAGGCGGCACCGAGATCGAGGGATTCGGCAGCGATGAGCATATTCATCACACTGCACATCGCGTCAAACTTGTAGGTATGCAGGGTCTCGGGATGGGCGAGTACGACAATGAGGGTGGGCGCGCCAAAGAAGGCGTCAGGGCCTTTTTTCCAAAGAGCGGTGTTGATCGTTGAGAGCTCGGTGATGACTTCTTTGTCTTGGATGGCGATGCAGATGGGTGCCTGCTTGTTCATACCACTGGGGGCGTAGAGGCCTGCTTCCAGTACGGCGTCGAGGTCAGAGGCGCTTACCTGCTCGGCGGTGTACTTTCTGCAACTGCGGCGTGACTTGATGAGGGCGAGTGTGTCGTTCATTTCGTTAGATATCTTAGCAAATGCCTTGTAACTCGTGAAGCCTTTTTTCCATCAGAAATAAAAAAGACCCCTATTCCCTCGCCACCGTGCTTACGGTGTGACTGCGAGAGAATAGAAGTCTTGTAGATTTTCTTAGATTGAATTATTGCGCCGTGTCAGCCTTGAGAGCCTTCTCAGCAGCTTCCTGCTCGGCTTTGGCTTGCTTGTCGAGCTCGCGAGCGAGGTCAAGGAGCTCTTGGGCTTTGGCTTCGAGCTTCTTGTCTCGCTCCTTAGCTGATTGCTCGAGCTTCTTGGCCATCTTTTCTTTTTCGCTCATCTCAGAATCTTGGTAGCTGGGATCGAGAAGCTGGCGCGTCTCGCCGTAGGCACCGTGATGGTTCTTGTCATAGATGAGCGAGTAGACAGCACCCGCGCGCTTGCCGTAGGCGTCGGAGTTGCGCTTGACGAGATCGAGAGCAGTTTCTCCATCCTTGGTCTTTGCGTCCTTGTCAGCACCGCGCTTGAGGAGCATGGCGACGACTTCGTTGTTCCCGCGCAGAGCGGCGAGGGCGAGAGGTGTGTAGCCGTTGTTCTCCGTCTGATTGATCTGCAGACCGCTGTCGATGAGCTTTTCCGCGATGATGGGGAAGCCACTCCATGCCGCCCAGTGCAGAGCGGTGAAGCCGTGCTTATCCTTGAGCTGGATGTCGATGTCGGGCTGCGTGAGCAGCTGCTCGACAAAGCGCAGACGCGTCTTGTCGCGCGAGAGGCTACGGTCGCTGCGCAGCAGGTTGCTGTAGCAGACGCGCATGAGCGGCGTGATGCCGTTGTCGTCCGCGGCATTGACGAAGGAGACGGCGGTCTCACCGTCAGCGGCGAGTTCCTTGTACTTCTTGACACCTTGGTTGAACTCCTTCTCGTAGTTTTCGAGGGTCTTCTTCTCGTCTTCGTCGAGCTGAGTAGCCTTGGTGCTGCTCGCCTTCGTCGCAGCAACGATGCTGTCGACGAGTCCCGAGCGGCTGGAGCCGATGCGGTCGCCCTTGAGGACGGTGGAGTAGAGCGCGTCACTGGGGCTTTCCTTCTTGAAGGGCTTCATGACGAAGTAGAGTCCCAAGCCGATGACGGCCGAGATGAGCGAGAGGATGAGCAGATCGACAAAGATCTCTCTTTTGACTTCCTTATCCTGCGCCGCGGTCGTTTCATTCGATTGTTCTGAATCTGACATAGATCTATGTTTCTAGTATGTGATAATATCTTGTTCGTGGGCGGGAGATTTAGGCGTTTTCTTTCTTTGCCTCGTCAGCGTCCTCTTCCTTGTTGTGTATAGGAGTGAGGGCGTGGTCGGAGTCAGCAGAGACGAACATGCGCTTGGTCATGATGATGGCGACGGGTGAAATGACAGCCATGATGAGGTAGATCGTCCACATGAGCTCAGGAGACTCGCTATAGGAGATGTGACCGGTGTCCATCTTGGCAGCGATACCCTCGTAGCAGAGGTAGGAGACGAGCAGACCACCGATGACGCCGTTGACAGGCTTCGCGATGAACATAGGAAGTGCGGCGAGCGACATGTAAGTCGCCACCTTGTCCTTGGGCGCGACGCGAGCGATGTACTCGGAGAAGCGGGGGCTGAAGAGCACTTCCCCAAAGGCGAAGACGACGATCTGAATCACGATGGCGATGAAGTAGGCCTGAGGCAATGTGTCAATACCGGGGATGACGAAGTACCAGTGGGGGGGGATGGCCATGAATACCAGCGAGAAGGCCGAGATGGACATACCGTAGATCATCAGGTTCACCGTCGAGAAGCGGTTGAGCACAGGGATGATGGTGATGAGACCCACCACGATGATGCAGGGGTTGATCATGTTCATGATACCCAGATCGAAGTCATCACCCACGGTGCGGGTGTAGTACTGGGGCATGACGAGGAACTGGATGGTGAAGACGAGTCGTACCCCGAGCGTGAGCAGGAGGAAGAGCATGAGCTTCTGGAAGGGTTTTTCCTTCACCACCTCAGCGATGAGCTTGAGGGGGCGGCGGCGGTCCTGCAGGTTGGCAGGCACGTGCTCTTCAGGAACGGCGTAGAAGTTCTCATCAATCAGGCGGGTGAAGATATAGGCGATCGCGTAGAAGGCGGTGCCCACATTGATGATGAGGTGTGTACCCTCTGTCTCGCCGTAGTTGCCGAGGAAGTAGCTGACGATGACACCCGATGCCACGATGGCACCGATGTTCATAAACAGGTAGTAGAAGTTAAAACCTGTCGCGCGTGAGCGCAGCGTGGTGAAGCGACGAATCGAGGTCTGAATACAGGGGCTCATGAAGGCCGTCCCAAAGGACATGAGGATGATCCCCGCCATCACAAAGTAGGAGTAATCCTCCTGCGCTAGGTTCATCGCCAAGCCGATATCGGCACCATAGCCGAGCAGCAAGCGCCCTGAGATGAGGATGATAAAGCCGATGGTGTAGGTCTTTTTCAGACCGATAATATCGCAAATCGAACCCACGGCAAGCAGGAACATGGAGATGAAGAGCGTGTACATCGACACCCAGAAGGCTGAGTCCGCATCGGCAAAGCCGCAGTAGCGAATCAGATAGATGGTGAGGATGTGAATCATCGCAAAGTATCCCAAACCTTCCAAGAATTGGATGATGTTGGTATACCAGAAGTTCTTGCCGCAGTCCTTGAGGACGCCGAACTCCGAGAAGTATTTGACTAGAGGATTTTGTTTATTGTTTGCCATGTTGGTGTTAGGTATTCTTAACAGATAGGTAGAACCCCCTCTACGAGCATGAAGGCTCAGGGAGGGGGTATCGTTGGATCAATCGAGGACGGCTCCTCGGCTGGCGTTGGTCGCGAGCTTGCGATAGCGCTTCAGCCAGCTACCGGGAGCGGGCTTGAGCTGGAGCGTCCATTGGGCGCGGCGCGCCGCGATGACCTCTTCACAGAGGTCGACGGAGATGCTGCGATTGGGGATGTCGATGCTGATGATGTCGCCATCTTGCAGCAGGCCGATGAGTCCCCCCTCGGCCGCCTCGGGAGAGACATGACCGATGCAGGCACCGTGGGTCGCTCCAGAGAAGCGCCCGTCTGTGATGAGAGCGACGGATCCGCCCAGCCCCTTGCCCATGATGTAGCTAGTGGGCGCGAGCATCTCCTGCATGCCAGGACCTCCCTTGGGGCCTTCGTTGCGGATGACGACGACGTCTCCAGATTTGACCTGATCGGCGAGGATGCCGGCACAGGCCTCTTCTTGGCTCTCAAAAATAACAGCAGGTCCGGTGTGGACCATCATCTCGGGGCGTACGCCCGCCTTCTTCACAATGCCTCCTTCTTGCGCGAGATTGCCAAAGAGCACGGCGAGTCCGCCGTCATGAGAATAGGGAGATTCGACGGTGCGGATCACGACATCATTCTTGGTCGTGAGGCCGGCGATCTGCTCGCCTATGGTCGCCCCGCTTATTGTGGGAGCATCGGTATGCAGCAGGCCGCTCTTCTTGTCTACCTCGGCGAGGATGGTCATGATGCCGCCGGCATCTTCCACGTCCTCCATGTGAAACTTCGAGCTGGGGGCTACCTTGCAAATATTGGGCGTGCGGCGCGAGATGTCGTCGATGCGCTTGAGGTCATACTCGACGCCTGCCTCGTGGGCGATAGCGAGCGTGTGGAGCACCGTATTGGTCGAGCCACCCATGGCCATATCACAGACGAAAGCATTGTCGAGGCTCTTTTCCGTGACGAGGTCGCGTGGCAGAGGTCCTGCCGCGAGGGCGATCTCGACGGCGCGGCGCGCCGAGGCTCTCCAGAAGACCTCGCGCTCAGGAGTCTGTGCGAGGATGGAGCCATTGCCCGGCAGCGAGAGACCGAGTACCTCCGTGAGGCAGTTCATCGAGTTCGCGGTGAACATCCCCGAGCAGGAGCCCGCACCGGGGCAGGCCTTGCACTCCACGTCGTGGAGCTCCTCTTCGGTGATCTTGCCTGCCTTGCAAGCGGCGACGGCTTCGAACACGCTGTTGAGGTCGAGCACCTCGCCCTTGGAGCTGCGTCCAGCGGCCATGGGGCCACCTGAGCAGAAAATGGTTGGAATATTGCAGCGCAGGATGCCCATGATCATGCCAGGGACGATCTTGTCGCAGTTCGGGATGCAGATACAGGCATCAAAGGCGTGAGCCGAGAGCATGGTCTCGACACTATCGGCGATGAGCTCGCGGCTCGCGAGAGAGTAGCGCATGCCCGAGTGAGCCATGGCTATGCCGTCACAGACGCCGATCATGTTGAACTCAATGGGAGTGCCGCCAGCGCGTCGCACTTCTTCCTTGATGAGCTCGGCGACCTTGTTGAGGTGGACATGCCC